>JAPOYW010000028.1 GCA_026706425.1 Gammaproteobacteria bacterium | reverse complement strand
GTGACCGGCCTCGACGTCGGCGCCGAGCGCCACTGGAACGCAGCCCCCAGAGCGCACGCTCGACCAACGTGGGACTACTGCTCACTCCCTTCGACAGCTCGGCGGTGAGCGTCGACTACTGGACGCTCGACTACCGCGACGTGATCGCCCAGGGGCAGAGCTTCCAGTCGATCGTGGACGACGACTGCCGCGACGACGGGCGACCCGACGATACCCGGATCGAGCGCGACTCCTCGGGACAGCTGTCCGTGGTGTCCACCGACTACGAGAACGTCGGGGCGGTTCGAACCGCGGGCTTCGACCTCAACGCCCTCTACGACCTGGACACGTCGGCAGGCGCTTTCCGCATCAGTGGCGACGCCACCCTGCTGACGCGTTTCGATGTGAGCGCTGGCGGCGAAGGGTTCGTCGACCGCCTCGGCAGCCGCAACGACACCAACGGCTTCGCCCCCACCCCCGAACTGCGCCTCAACGTCGTCCTCGGATGGCGCCGGGGGCACCACGAGGCCGGCTTGGCCGTCCGCCACGTCGACGCGTACCGCAACGACGAGGTCGCGTCGCACCCGAAGATCGCCTCGTGGACCACGCTGGACGTGAACTACGCGCATTCCGCCAACGACCTGTTCGGCGGCGAGGCCACGTTCTACGTCGGTGCACGCAACTTAACGGACAGGGATCCGCCGCCACTGCCGAGCGGACGCGAGGGCGTACACCGCCACAACCTCCGCCCCGGCTACGACGGGTTCGTCCACGACATCAAGGGACGGACGGTCTACGTGCGCTTCCGGTTCCGGACATGGAATTGATGCAGTCTCTCGATCAGCCGGTCGCGTTGAGCACCCCATCGCCGTGCCATCGACGCCTCCAACGCCGTCGGGCCTCATGTTCAACCGCGGACGTAAACAACAACAAGATCATCGACTTCATCGACGCATCCGGGCTTAGCGCGGTTAGCGGCTACACCGAAGATGTCGATTGGATGAACTCGATGGCTTTCGAACTGCTCTATATGCACTCAATACAATCCGCTTCCCATGTCAATCTCACACCAAAAATCATGGATCGGGTCAACTCCCTGCTCTGGGAAGAGTCTGGGAAGAGCCATACACTCAACTCAACGAAGCATGTGGGTTCAAGCTGCGGATTAGGGCAGAGCCTGCCCATTGATCTCATGCCAAACGTGCAGATCCGAAGAACCTGTTTTGGTTGGTTTGGGCCGCTCGTCCCGCCTGCCCCTGCCCCAGCACTGCGGCCAGTGAGACACGCCGGACCTACCGTCGTTGTCCAGTCCGCGAGCAAAGAGCGTTGATCGCGGTACGTTATCCGGATTGCGAGGCCAAGCCGTGGCTGAGCTCTTCTGAACCGGAGGCAGCCTCGAAGCACGCAAGCTCCGAACGCCACCGACACGCCCAGCCAATCCAATAGCGGCCGGTCAACGGTACGCGCCGTTGCACGTGGATGCCCGCTAAGCTAACAATCCGAGGAACGCACGACACACGCAAACGACTCCTGGCCCCGCTGACCGCCATCGATCACCCAGACCGCCGTGACCCGATAATCACACCGGGAGCACGGGTGCTCATCCGCGACGCTGAGTGGATCGTCCGCCGAGTGGACAATGCCCCTGGCGGGTTCCAACTCGTCTGCGACGGCGTTGATGAACTCGTGCGTGGTCGGGAAGCCGTCTTCCTCACCGCGCTCGAGCCTCCAATCCAGGTACTCGACCCCACGAATACTGAGCTAGTCCCCGACGAGTCCGCCCAGTTCTCCGACAGCATCCTCTACATGGAGAGCCAGCTAAGGCAGGCGGTGCCCAACGATGCCCAGATTCACGTGGGACACACCGCTGCTATGGACCTCGTCCCCTATCAGCTCGACCCGGCCCGACTTGCTCTCGCACAACCGCGCCAGCGCATCCTGATTGCGGATGCCGTGGGGCTCGGGAAGACGATGGAGGCCGGCATCCTCGTGAGCGAGCTGATCGCACGTGGACGCGGTCGGCGGATTCTCGTGCTGGCTGTCAAGAGCATGCTGGCCCAGTTCCAAAAGGAGTTCTGGAACCGTTTCACGATTCCCCTTACACGGCTCGACTCCATCGGCATCCAAAGAGTACGCAGCCGCATTCCCACCAACCACAACCCGTTCTACTACTACGACAAGTCGATCATCTCCATCGACACGCTGAAGCAGGATGCCGAGTACCGGACCTACCTGGAGCAGGCGTACTGGGACATCATCGTGATCGACGAGGCCCACAACGTGGCAGACCGCGGCACCCGTTCTCTGCGCAGTCGCCTTGCCAAACTGCTCGCCAAGCGATCCGACACGCTCATCATGCTCTCCGCCACTCCCCATGACGGGAAGGCGAAGAGCTTCGCCAGCCTCGTCAACATGCTGGACGCCACGGCCATCGCAGACCCCGACGACTACTCGAAGGAAGACTTCCGCGCCGGCCTGGTGATCCGTCGTTTCAAGAAGGACGTACAGGATCAAGTCCAGGATGCCTTTCAAGACCGACAAGTGATCACCCGGCACTTCCCGGCATCCGAAGCAGAGGAGGCCGCCTACCGGGCACTGCTAGAGGTTCGTGTCGTGGGGCGGGCGAGATCTGCAACCAACCGCGACCTGTTCCTCGTCTCCCTCGAAAAGGCGCTCTTCTCAAGCCCTACAGCGTGCATCGAAACCGTTGATGAACGACTCAAGCGACGGAAGCGCGAACTCACCGAGGACAACACCGATCCGCTCCTCACGGCCGAGATCGACGCGTTGCAGGAACTCCGCACGGTCTTGGAACAAATCACGCCAAAGTCGTATGCCAAGTACCAGGCGTTGCTCGGCGCTATCCGAGACGGGCGTCCGTTTCGCTGGCAACCCGTTGATCCGACCGACCGACTCGTCATCTTCACCGAACGCATCGCCACCCTACACTGGCTGGAGAAGCAACTCGCTGACGATCTTGATCTCGACGCCAGCCAGATTGAGATCCTTCACGGCGGGATGAGCGACGTGGAGCAACAGCGCATCGTCGAGGATTTCGGCAACACCCAACGCCCCGTTCGCCTTCTGATCTGCTCGGACGTGGCGGCTGAGGGCATCAACCTGCACTACCACTGCCATCGCTTGATCCACTTCGACATGCCGTGGTCGTTGATGGTCTTCCAGCAACGAAACGGGCGCGTGGACCGCTACGGCCAAACAACCACACCGCAAATCGCCTATCTGGTCACCCAGAGCGCCAACGAGACCATCCGCGGCGACGCCCGCATCCTCGAAGTGCTGAAGCAGAAGGACGAGCAGGCGTACAAGAACATCGGCGACCCCTCCGTTTTCATGGACGTCCACGACGTCGATGAGGAAGAGAAGTTCACGCAACGAGCGATTGCTGCCGGTGAATCCGCAGACCACTTCGACAGCCGCCTGACCGAGAATCCAAGCGAAGGCGAGAGTCTGCTACAGATGTTCCTTCAGCCGGAGAGGGAGGCGGCACCTGGGAGGCCGGATACGACTCTTCCACCGCCGCTGTCGCTGTTTCCAAGCGACCTCCACTACTGCGAGGCCGCCCTGCATCAACTTCAGTCGAAGCAGTCGCGGGCAGCTGGCTCGAAGGAGCGCATGCCAAGCCTGTCACCAAGGGTGCGCTTCGATGTGAACCGGGACTCCAAGACGTTGACCCTCGACGCGCCCGAGGACCTGGTCGCCCGCTACAGCTACCTGGCGCCGGAGGTTCTCCCGGCGCACCGCCGGCTGGTCCTCACAACGAGCCGCCAGCGCATGGCTGAAGCCGTCGAAGAGAGTCGTCGGGCCGAGTCCGCATGGCCGTCATTGCACTACCTATGGCGGCTCAGTCCCGTCGTCACGTGGCTCAACGACCGGATGCTGGCGGCATTCGGTCGTCACCAAGCACCGATACTTGCTGGCGTGCCGGGTCTGTCGCCATACGATAGTGCCTTTCTCTTCTCAGGCCTGGTCCCGAACCGAAAGAGCCACCCTCTGGTCTATGATTGGATTGCCGTCGCTTCCCGCGCTGGCGAACCTCCCAGGCTGATCCACTTCGATGAGTTGCTTGAGCGGACCGGGTTGGGCCGTGAGCCCATTGCCAACTCGCAAGCGTCCGTCGATGTGGACGCTATCTCCGCATTGCTTCCCGCCGCCGTCGCTAAAGCGAGGAGCCACTTCGTCGACAGACGGAACGCTTTTGAGGAAGGCATCAACGCCAAGCTCGACGAGGAAATCAGGGCTCTCGACAACTTCAAAGCGCGCCGCCAACAGCAGCTTCAGCTCGACTTCGACATGTCCAATCAGGCGGAGCAGATCAAGCTCGGCCGCTACGACCAGGCATGTCGGGACACCCAAACCGTCCATGATGAGTACCTCGAATGTATCGAGAACACGATGACCACTGAGCCCCGCCCATGGATCAAGGTCATCTGCGCGATGACGGCGCTGGCTGGCTGAACGCCGGCATCGACACGGCTATCGCTTGCATGACAGCGCGCGCAACCGAATGGCAACGATGGTTCATCCGCGCCTTGGCGCGGGAATCCGGCAAGCGGCCGGAAGAGTGGCTACAAGAGGCCAAGGACGCGGGGGCGCATGCGTCCCCTTCAAGTCACCAAGGCTACCTCCATGAACGGTCAGGAATTTCGTACGCGGAAATGACGGCTCCGATGGCGGGAAGGTTGATAGCCTGGATGCGGTTGGGGCAGATGCGACCTACCTATTCCCCCAACGACCCGTCACCGGGGCGAAGACGTGCCCGGAACCCGGTCTCCTCCCTATGGAACCCTCGAAAGCGGGACTAGCGACGAGGTGGGATGGACGTTGCCCGCATGACGGCCCAAGTCGTGGCTGGTAAGGTGCGATTGCAGTCAAAGAGCTAACGCTCAAGCCGGAGCCGAACGACGAATATCAACGCGAGCATCGTCGACCTGCGGGTTCAGGGGATTATCGACGCAAACCCTGATTGGTTCCCGTGGCGCGACGAAAACAAGCGCAAATCGGCCGCGTTCGTGTTGCTATGCATGTCCACGGCGCTCGAAGAGCCGCTCGACGAATGCGTCGAACTGCTAACCGAGGGCGGCAACGACGCCGGTGTCGATGGTCTGCACATGGGGGACGTCGAGGAGGGCGAGTTCCACGTCACAATCTTCCAAGGCAAGTACCGCGTCAAAGACCTGGACGCCCAATCCAACTTCCCGGCGAACAGCGTGCAGAAGACCTTGGACACGGTGCGAGTACTGTTCGACCCGCTCCGAGCAGTGGAACTGAACGAGAAGATCGCGCCCGTGATTCAGGAGGTCCGTTCCCTCATTCGCGACGGATACGTTCCCACTGTTCGCGTCGCGCTCTGCAACAACGGCGCACGATGGGTAGCCGACGCCCAAACCCGTATCGACGAGGCCGAACGCGACTACGGCGAACAGCTTCAGGTCATCCACTTCAACCACGACGCCGTCGTACGCGCCTTGAAGCGCGGGGAGCAGATCGACGACACGCTGGCCTTGACTGGTCGGGCCATCGTGGAAGACATGAACTACATGCGCGTGCTAGTGGGGCGTCTGGCCGTACACGAAGTTGCACGCCTGTTCGACGAGCACGGCGATCAACTTCTGCAGCGCAATATCCGCCGTCACCTGGGTCACGCCAACCGAGTCAACCGGGAGATCAAGCAGACACTGCTCGATGACTCGAAATCCGACAAGTTCTACTTCTACAACAACGGCGTGACGATGGTCTGCGACCGATTCGTCTACAACGCCCTGCAACAGTCCGACTATCGCGTCCAGGCGAAGAATCTTCAGGTCGTCAATGGTGGGCAAACCTGCAGGACCATTCAGCAGACGTTGCACGACAACCCGTGCTTCGGCGCCGAGTCCGCGTTCGTCATGATCCGCTTGTACGAACTGCCGGAAGGCGCCGAGGATGTTGTGCGGGATATCACCAAGGCCACCAACAGCCAAACGCCGGTCGATCTTCGGGATCTCCGCTCCAACGACGAGATCCAACTGGCACTCGCGCTCGGCATGGATGAGCTCGGCTATTCGTACAAGCGGCAACGCGAGGAGGCCCCGAATGGCGGCGACCGCACGCGGGTTGTTACGAGCATGGCCGTCGCGGAAGCCGTCCTCGCCGTTTGGCGGGAGCGACCGCACCAAGCCAAGTTCCGCCGTCGCGAGCTATTTGGCAAGTTGTACGATCTGGTCTTCGAGGGGTTGAACGCGGCGCAGGCCATTCTCGCCACGTTGATCTACAAGGGGGTAGAGGACCGTCGAAAGACCGACTTCGACGACGAGCCCGATTTCCTTCCCTACGCATCGCTCCACCTGGCGATGCTGATCGGACGCGAACTGCTAGGGGACGCGGGGCTGGCCGTGGCGGACGTCTCACACAGGAACTTCACCGAGCTAACAGCCTCTTTGACTGAAGACGGCGACCGCTACTACGCACTTGCTCTCGACGCCCTCGAGGCAGCCCTCGTGGCTTGCTACGGGGACCGTGAGGTGTCACTTCAGCAGCTAGCAGCCACGTTTCGGCGTGGCGACCTTCTGGAGATGCTCTCGCCTGAGACGTCTGCAAGCTAGTCGGCGGCGGAGACCCGGGAAGTATGGCTAGAAAGGCGAGACCCCGCGCGAGACTGAACCTCGATGCAGGTTCTTTGCGCGAGGCTGGCGGGTCCGCATCGTTGACGGGCATTCAGAACGAGAACGAGTTCTACAGCCACCACTACCTCTCCGAAGTCTTCGCAAACGACATCCAGGACACTTTGGCCCGCTGGCGGGAAGCCGCTGCCGAACGCGAGGGCGGTGAGCCGCCGCCCGACCAGGCTCTGCGCGGTCTAGCCCGGCCCTACCTCCAGTTCCGGCAGGACTTCGCTCGCGAACGACGACATAAGGAGCGCGTCGCCTTGCAGCGAGAGTGGTTCAGGCGGCTTCTCGATGTCCTGGGCTACGATTTCCAACCCGCAAACTACCGCCTCGACGACAACACGCCCGACCGCCGACGGCGAAGGGACGACGATGAAGTCCCCATCCCGTATTCCAGCACCTCCGAACAAGGCACGGCCCAGCTTCTGGTTCTGGGCGCATACGATCCGGAAGGCGAAGACGAGGACCCGCTCGCCCTCTACCCCCATCGGGCGCAGTACCACGGCGAAGCCCCTCCGCCCGATGCACTCCTGAAGGAAACCTGGGAGACCATCGTCACGCGCCGACTCTTCGGCCACGACCACCCGCCCCGTTGGATCATCCTGCTCTCGCCCAGCCAGGTCCTGCTGCTCGAACGCGGCAAGTGGACGCACAACCGCCTTCTCCGGTTCGTTCTGGACGACATCCTGGGCCGTCGCGAAACGGCCACACTGCAGGCCACTGCGGCGTTGCTGCATCGGGACTGCCTTATCCCCAGCGAAGGCACCAGTCTGCTCGACGATCTGGACGACAACAGCCACAAGCACGCGTTTGCCGTCTCCAACGACCTCAAGTACGCGCTACGCGAGTCCATCGAGCTGATCGGCAACGAAGCGATCCGCTATCTGCGCGAGGACTTGAAGGAGCGCATCTATCGGCTGGACGACAAGCTGGCAGCGGACCTTGGGCTTGAGTCCCTGCGCTACATGTACCGCCTGCTGTTCCTCTTCTACATCGAGTCCCGACCCGAACTGGGCTACGCACCCGTCAACACCGAGGCATACCGCAAGGGCTACAGTCTCGAACACCTGCGCGATCTTGAACTCGTTCGCCTCACGGGCGACGAGTCACTCAACGGCTACTACATCCACGAGAGCATCCAGACACTGTTCCGACTCATCCGGGAGGGCTTCGACGGGGGTGGGGGTCCGGAAGTGTTTGAGGGTTCCCTCCACAACACGTTCGAAATCCGCTCGCTCGACAGCGCATTGTTCCGCAAAGGCAGCACCCCGATGCTGGACAGGGTCAAGCTGCGCAACGAAACGTTTCAGCAGGTGATCCGCCTGATGTCGCTGACCCGCCCCGCGAAAGGGAGAAGCCGGCGGCGCGGACGCATCTCCTACGCCCAACTAGGCATCAACCAGCTCGGTGCCGTGTATGAAGCGCTGCTTTCGTACCGGGGGTTCTTCGCAGAGGAAGACCTTTACGAGGTGAAAGGTGCCGGGGAAGACCCGGACGAGTTGGCCAACGCCTGGTTCGTTCCTCTGAGCGAACTCGGAAAATACACAGCAGAAGAACGAGTGTTCGAGCCCAGCGCCGCAGGACCAAGGAGACTGAAAGTCCACCCGAAAGGCCGTTTCATCTATCGCCTAGCCGGACGAGACCGGGAGAAGACCGCCAGCTACTACACGCCGGAGAGCCTCACCAAGTGCGTCGTCAAGTACGCGTTGAAGGAACTCATCACCGACAACATGCGCGCTTTCGACATCCTTGATCTCACGATCTGCGAGCCGGCCATGGGTTCCGCCGCGTTCCTCAACGAAGCGGTGAACCAACTCGCCGAGAAGTACCTCGAGCGCCGACAGCGCGAACGACAGAAGCGCATTCCCCACGAGGACTACGCCGACGAACTGCAGAAGGCCAGGCACTTCATCACCGACCACAACGTGTTCGGCGTCGACCTCAATCCCGTCGCCGTCGAGCTCGCGGAAGTGTCGCTATGGCTCAACTGCATCCATAGCGACGGCCATGTGCCTTGGTTCGGCTATCAACTCGTCTGCGGCAACTCTCTCATCGGTGCACGACGGCAGGTCTACGACGGCAAGCTGCTCGGCAAGCACATCCGTCGCAAAGCCGGTCGCTGGTTCAACTTCGCCCCCGAACGCGTCGCGTCAGCCCGCCCCGAAACCGTGTATCACTTCCTGCTGCCCGACCCGGGAATGGCCGACTACCGCAACAAGGCGGCGAAGCAGTACGAACCCGAAAACTTCGAGCGCATCAAGGCGTGGCGCAAGGACTTCTGCCAGCCGTTCAACCCGGAGGAGGTCGCGGAACTTCAAGCACTTTCCGCCCGCATAGACAAGCTATGGGCACTTCATACGGAACAACTTGCTCGAGACCGGCGCGAGACCGAGGACACTCTATCGGTTTGGGGAAGGGCAAAGACGATCCCTCGCCAAACCGGCAACGAATGGAAGGATAGGATTCGAGACCAAGGTGTATTCAGCAGGGGCACGCGAACGGCAAGCCCCTATCGCCGCCTAAAGCTGGTAATGGACTACTGGTGTGCACTGTGGTTCTGGCCGATCGCCAAGGCGGACGAGCTACCGACTCGTGACGAGTTCTTGAACGAGATCAGCCTAGTGCTCACGGAGTCGGTGTACCAAGCCGGTCTCGGGCCGAAGCAGACCGAGGACCTATTCGGCAAGGAGTACGCGGAGCACGCACGCGAGGTCGCCACGCGAATCACCGACAAGTTCGGGATGCTCGACGTAGGCAAGCTGCTTGAGCATTTTCCTCGCCTCAAGATCGTAGAGGAGGTGGCGACCCGCAGGCACTTCCATCACTGGGAGCTCGTGTTTAGCGACGTCTTCTACGGTAAGCGACGCGACGGCAGTGTCCGCAATGGCTTCGATCTAGTGCTAGGAAACCCGCCATGGATCAAGGTCGAGTGGAAGGAGGCAGGCGTGCTTGGGGACTACGACCCCTCGTTGGTTTTGCGGAAGCACTCCGCGACCGAGTTGACCGACAGTCGCGACGAGGCGTTCGAAGAATTCGCGGGATTGCGTGAAGCCTGGATCGGCGATGTCGAGGATTCCGAAGCTACGCAGGCCTTCCTCAATGCCACGCAGAATTACCCTACACTGGCGGGCCAACAGACGAACCTCTACAAGTGCTTCATTCCGCAAGCCTGGATGATTGCGAGCGAAACCGGCGTTGCGGGTTTCCTGCATCCGGACGGCGTCTACGACGATCCGAAAGGCGGTCAGTTCCGCCGAGAGATCTATTCGCGACTCCGGTCCCACTTCCAGTTCGCGAATGAACGGAAGCTGTTCACCGAAGTCCACCACCACACATCGTTCAGCGTGAACGTCTACGGCCACCCGTCTTCCTCGCGGCAGATCACCCACATCGCCAATTTGTACGCCCCCGCGACGGTTGATGCCACGCTCGGACACGGCGGCGACGGACCAGTGCCAGGGCTCAAGGACCGTGCGGGGCGGTGGAACACGAACGGACATCGATCTCGGGCGTTGGGGGTAGACAGCGCAGCGTTGGCAGCCTTCGCGTCGCTTTACGATGGCGCGGACACGCCGCTTGAGGAGGCTCGACTGCCAGCTCTGCATTCTCGCGAGCTGCTGACGGTTGTCCGCAAGCTCGCCGACCACCCGCGATGTCTCTCGGACCTTTCTGGTTCGTTTTGTGCTCCAAGACATTGGGACGAAACGGGAGCGCAGAAGAACGGAACCATACGGCGCGAGACCCGCTTCCCCTCGAATCTTCGGGAGATGGTCGTGTCAGGCCCGCATTTCTCGGTCGGCAACCCGTTGAACAAGACGCCTCGCGAGCGGTGTGTCAAGAGCAGCGACTACGACTGCCTAGATCTCACCACTTTGCCGGACGACTACGTGCCACGCACGAATTACGTTCCAGCGTGCAACGACGACGAGTACGCACGGCGCACACCTAAGGTGCGGTGGTCCGAGGAAGAGGGCGTGCCGCCTCCACCCGTGACGGGCTTCTACCGTGTCGCCAACAGGGAGATGGTCAACGCCTCCTGGTCGCGGACTCTGAGCACTGCTTTGATTCCGAGAGACGTCGCGAGTATTCACACCATCGTCGGCACGGTCTTTCGGAACCAACTCGACTGCGTCGATTTTTTCGCCGTATCTACGTCGATCGTGCTCGACTTCCTCGTGAAGACCACCGGTACCGGCCACGTCAACACGTCGTTGTTGAACCGGTTGCCCATCCTCACCGTGGACTGCCCCGCCTCGATCAGCAATGCCCTCCGGGTAAGGGCACTCGCGCTGTCGTGCCTGACCACGCACTACGCCTATCTGTGGGAGGAGGTTTGCGCAACCCCGCTACCAGAGGATCCGACCCGCCTCCACATCGATGCGTTCCGCGCCGACGCCTGGACAACCTCCGACGCTCGCCTGCCCGCCACATTCTTCAACGACCTATCGCCAACCTGGACCCGGAACGTCGCCCTGCGCTCCGACTACGCCCGCCGCCAAGCTCTGATCGAGATTGACGTCCTAGTCGCCAAAGCGCTCGGCCTCACCCTTGACGAACTCCTCACCATCTACCGCGTTCAGTTCCCGGTGTTGCAGCTATACGAGGCCGACACCTACTACGACGCCAACGGCCGGATCGTTTTCACGGCCTCCAAAGGCCTGCCCGGCGTCGGCTTGCCCCGCAAAGCCGTCCGGGGCGACACGTCGTACACCATCAATACGCCGAACCGCCAAGGGAACGGCGTAGCTCTCGGTTGGGAGGATGTGGCCGACATAGAGGCCGGCACGATCATCCGCGAGGTGACCGATCAAACCGAGCCCGGTAGTCCCATTCGCCGCCAAATCGAATACGAAACGCCCTTCAGTGGATGCGACCGAGAGTGGGACTATCGTGCAGCGTGGCGATCGTAGAACACTTGCGCGGGTGTGTAGTGGCCTTCCATGAAGCACCAGCGAAGGAACTCGTCATTGAGGATCGTGCCGTGGTTCCGAGCGGCTTGGCAGGTTTCCCCGTCGAACATCCGAAAACCGGCGGTTCGACTATTAGCCGAGCGCTTTCTTCCGGTACCGCGCCAGATCGAGAAGAGCTTCCTCAAGCGAATAGTCTTTGATCCCCAACGGGAACTTTTCCTTGATCTCGATCTTCGAGCGCAGAAGGTCCGACTCCGATTGGGCGCGCTTCGCTTGTTCGTCTTCGAGTCCGATCAGCGCCCTGACTATCCTTAGCAGCGGGAAGAAGGCGGGCATCCGATCCTCTTCGCTGTCCTTCAAATTGACGACCGGCAGGGCGACACTGACGATGTCCTCCGTCGTCCCGATGGCCCTGTCACCCCGTCTCTTCCTTTTGGACGGTTTCCTGTCGAGGAACTTGTGCTCGTAGTACGCCAAACCGAGTTTGAGGATGTCATTGCGGCACCCGTCGTCCGGTTTCCCCCTACACGAGTCAATCTTCTCGATGATCTTCTGTGCGTTTGGAAGAAGCTTGTCGGCTATAGCCGCGTCTTCCTCATCGTCGCCATTGCCGTTCCCGTTCTGGCCAAACATCGCGCACCCGCTCGAAGCCAAGGCGATCAGGATCGCTGTTGTCGCCACTCTTGGTAGGTTGATACGGATCATGTCATGGTCCATCCCTGTTGTTAGTTAGTTCGTCCTTGAGAACGGGAGTACGAATGACGCCAGCCCTCTACCGATACTGTACATACAGTCAGGACCAAGTGTCAAACGATGATGGGCTGCCCTGAGCTGCCCACCCTATCGGTTTCGGGATCGTCTTTTTTGGAACCTATACCCGACTTAGGCAGGGCCAGCAGGGGCTGTCGGACGAGCGTTCTGTGTCAACGGGACGCTGTTACTGGAGACTCCTAAGGTACTCTAACACACGAGTGCCCAAAGGCGCAATCGTATGGTCTAGTCTCTCCGCTCCGTGGCCTGTCATCATTCCGGAGCTTTGGACATTAGTGAGCCGAAGGTCGTTGAGTATTTCAATGGCATTCCTGATTTGTTCTTCACTCAAGCCCGTTCTTCGTTGTAGAGTCTGAGATACGCTACCTGCAAACGGCGGATTGGGGTCCGGTTTCTCAAGCAGTCCATTCATCACTTTAATGTGGACGCTTCGCAAACTTTCGATCACACGCATGACCTCTATCTGATCATCGTAGTCATCGGTTGATTCAGTGACAACATGGTGAAGGAAACGAGCGTAGAGATCGCGAATCTCAGCATTTCGTTCGTCGGCTGCCTTTCGCAGTGTCTGTTCCAACAATTCCTCGAAGTCCTCGGTCCGAACATACTCCTCGTTAACCTTGGATTTCAAATCGTCTAGTCGGGCTGCCAAACCATCCAGAACCTCCTGAACGCGATTGAATTTCCGTTGCTGGCTGTGGCCGCTAAGAACATTACTTACGGCTCCACCAACGCAAGGAATGAAACTCGCTAAGGTCGATACGGTAGCGATGGCCTTATCTGTTTCGTCGGAAGGGAAGTTCGACATGGTTCTCTTTTCCAAGACTGGTATACACGAAATCAGTGTGTCTGGTTTACAAACAAGTGTTCAATGAGAGTGCATCTGTGCATCTGATGATTGGCAATCTCTACCTGGGTCCCATCGGCCCGGCGCGGGCTGGCATTGGGCATTCTACTTCATCGGGTCGATCACTCGTGGACGATCATCCACACGGCACCGTGTGGCGCGCGACGCGGAGGTGGCCGCAGCAGGCACCCACAAGCCTCCTCTCGACCGTGCGCGGCATCGGACATCCTGGGAGCATGCACTCTTCATCCCGTCAAACCAGTAGGTCAAACCAGAGCGTCAGCCGAACGATCTCGCGGCCTCTTATCAGCCTTGGCAATTCTCAGTCTCTTCTGCAGGTCGGACCGCAGTTTCTTGGTGGACGCAAGAAACAACAGTTCCACGCTGGGCCTTTCGGAACCCGAGACGGCGCTCTCGTCCTGCTCGACCATACCTAGAACGCGGTCAAGCAGCGATTCGAGTTCGGCGATGTCGTCTGGATAGTTCATAGCTTGACGAATGGAAATCCGTTTGCGGCATTACCTAGATTGCGCGACCTCGCTAGGCCGGGAGGGCCTGACTGCCCATGGACGACCGTCCGATGAACACCGGCACGAACGCGAGTCGCATTCAGGTAGCGTTCACCCCAACATCCCAACAGCTGGTCCACTTGGTCCCTCACTCCCGAAGCCGACAAAAAAGTGCGCGACAGTGATGTAACCATGGGGAGGCGCTACGTCTTGGTCCCGGTCGTGCTCGGTATCGAACATCGCGTTCGGAGAGAACGTCGACGGTTCGGTGTAGGGTCGATCCGTCGAACTTCGCCGAAGGCGAAGCGAAGTCGCGGTGCGTTGATCTGCCAAGGCCGCTTGTAGCGGTGGAATAACGTCGCGTGCTGGCGCAAGGAGGACACCCACCATGGCCGCGATGGCTTGCCCGCGGCTGTATCCTCCCGTCACGAAACGTGCGAGGCCCCGTTCGCCGAGATAGTGGTCCCTATGCCGTTTCTGTCTTCCAAGGCGTTTGAACTCGAAGACCAGCTCGAAACCCCTCGCCTCGTCGTTCCACCCGTAGACGATGTCCGTTCGCCGTTCGTCGAACCGACCTGTGGTGGTGTCTAGTTCGCCGATGACGTTCTCGGCCGCCCACATCCCGAGCAGGCCGCGTTGCCGAGCGACATGGCGTTGGACGTAGGTCTTCAGCTTCTTCGTAAGCACAGGTTCTCTCGTCTTCTCGTTGAACCAGGAGCACGGCGGCGACGCGAGGTCGTACCACGCCTCCAAGAGCGCATCGCTCGCCGCTCTCGCTGTTTGGAGCGGAAACGCGCTCCGCCAGTCGGATATGGCGTCCACGGGAAACCCTTTGAAGCCTATGTGCCGCTATCGGGCTGGACTAGGCGCACGATGTGCTCGGCGTCCCGCAGCGCTTGGCGGATCGTCCAATTGCGCTTGGTGGCGGGTCGGACCAGATAGAGCGACCCGTCGAGCCAGATGTGCGTATCGGGAACCAGGCTCAACGTCGGCGCGGACCAAATGCGCCGCAGCCCCGCGCTGCGGAGCGATTCGAGAACTTGGAGCACTACGGCGTCGTCGACGACCGCGTCGATTTCGGGTTCGGCTGTCATGTTGCGAACGTAGACCACGCGCACGACGCCCGTGGGGCCGTCACGTCCGGGTGTGCTGCCCCTCACGGTGATGCGAAAGCGCCCTTGGCCGCCCATTCTCGTCCGCCACTCCGTCAGCGACTGGCCAAGCGCATTGGCGTACGCCGTGTAGTCGCTCAATCGAACCGTTCGTTGGGCGGGCGTGTCGAGACTGCCAAAGCTGCGTGGTCGGATCGAGGGCATGACGACATCCACGGTTTCCTGGACCAACGCTTGCTCTTTTCGCGTCAATCCAAAATAGGCGTACACGAGCCGATCAAGGTCGCTACGCAAATCCCGGTAGACCACGGGTTGCCGAGCAGCGGGCAAATCGGCCATTTCGTCCATGTGGCGGGACACGACCGCCAGCGCGTTTCGGGCTGCGGCGGGATCGGGAGCGGCGTCCGGTCCGAAAAACGGGAACGCCTTGATGTCGGTTAGGTGGATCCCGCCTCGCGAGCCCAGGATCTTCCAGGTATGCAGCGTGAGGAAGTACTGGACCAGCGAGGATCGGAGATAGACGGCGATGAACTTCAGGAGCGGCGAGTCGCGTTCGTCGGTGCTGGCAATGACGCCGACGCTGTGCGTGAACGAAGCCCGACCATCGTAGTAGCAGGCGCGCACGTTCGGCTGACGCTGCGAGAAGCCGTCGGGAAAGAGCACGCGCGGACCATCGAAGACGCGTTTGAGTGGCTCGGTCAGCGGGTTCGTGGGGTGTTTTTGCTGTGGCCATTGCCCAAGGAGGTCTTCGTGAAGCGTCGGAGAGCCCAGGCTAAGCGCGTCCGGATCGATGTGCGGCAACGAGCGCAGGAACCCCTCGTCCGCCGTCGCCTCTGCGGTTGTGGTGGCGGTAACGCCTTTCCGGCAAGCCCTTTGCGATCTCGCCGGGGCCGATCTCGCGAAACCCGCGAACGTCCCGCGGGCGGTGAGACGCGTCCAGATCGCAATGTCGTTGGCGTCGCCCCACATGAGCGACACGAGATCTTGAGGATCCTCCGCAATCGAAAGCGTTTGCAGGCGGTGGAGGTCGGCCGACTGCATCGTGAGGTGCCCGAAGGCGAGGGCGAGGTCGGCCTTGGGCACGCAGTAGTCGAAGGTCTCGCGAAACGGCACGGCCGAAAGCCCGTCGTCGGTCCTTCGCTGACCGGTGAACAGATGGCAGGCATGCGTAGCCGTGGGGAAGAGCAACTCCTGCAGGTCGCCGAAATTGACAATCCGCAACGGTCTGTACCGTTGCAGCAGGCGAGCGACGAAAGTCGCGCTCGTGTCGCCGAGCAACTGCGCAATCGGCAGAACCAAACACGCCCGTCCGCCGGGCTCAACGAAGTCGAGTGCGCGCAGGGCATAGGCTCCGGCGATCTGACGCCGTACGAACGGTTCGCCGGTTCGATCAGCCCACTGGTCCGCTGTGGTTTGTTCGACGCCTTCGGGCTCTCTCCACGGAGGGTTTGAAATGACGACCGAAAACTGCTTGCCCGCGAACGCATGGCCCGACTTGAAGAAGTCGCCGACCGCAGGTCCGGTAGCAAGGTTGGAACCCTTGAGCGTCGGCAGGTCGGCATCGTCGCGCTCCTGGGCCTCCATGATGTCGGACGGCTCGAGGCCCTCGAAGATCGAGAGATAGAGGCTGAACGCCGTGACACGGCAAGCCATGGGATTGATGTCGCCGCCGAAGATCGTTCGCTTGAGCAGATCGCAGCGCTCGCGGAACGCGAGCGGTCGCCCGCGCTGCTGTTCGGCTAGTGCGATGAGACGTCGGTACGCGGTCGTCAAGAGAATCCCCGACCCGCAGGCGCCGTCGAAAACGGTCTCCGACAACGGATTGGGGGAATTCTCGAACGCTTGATTGACCGCCAGAACGGCTAGATGCCGCGGCGTGTAGAAGGCCCCTTGACTGGTCTGCTCGCTGGGGGAGAGAAACATCTCGTACAGTCCCGACAGGAGCTCGACGGGGATGTAGCTGAAGTCGTAGTTCCAGAAGTCGCCTTGGCCGGTCCTCATGTCGGTGCGGCGCAGGAACTGGTCGAGCAGTTCGTAGGCGGGCTCGGCGAGGGCGGCCCACGGATCGTGGCTGTCTTCGGCCAAGAAGTCCCCGTTGAAGTCGGATCGGAGTGCGTCGAACAATCTCTTGATGCCGCGACCGTCTGCGCTGCCGACCAGATCGAGCAGTCGTCCGACGTCCCGTCGCGCACGATACGTCTCGCCGACGATCTCGCGGTGCTCGAGATAGGAAACGAACAGGATCTCGCCCATGAGCAGTTCAGCGAGCCTCTGGCGTTTGCGCTCGTCGTCGACACCACGGAAACCCGTAGTTGCGAGCTTGCCCACGGCGGTCGAGATGTTGTCGAGCAGCTTGTGATCGACGCGGGCGTTCTGGTCGAACCACTCCGGAATTCGGCGGGTCAGGTTCGCGGAGCCCACGTCCGAAGCGGAGAACGGGCCGTCCCGTCGCACTTCGTCGAAGCGAAGACGACGCTCGGCGGCTTCGAGCCTCCGGGCAGGAACAGCGAGAGCCTCGTCGCCCTGAATGTGGATGACGACCGTGGCGAGGTTCTGATTCCAGATCCGCTTGCGCGCTTCGTCCAGCGCCCCCCCGGCCGCTCCGTTCTGGTTGTCACCGTCCAGAACAACGATCGTCGGGACGCCTTCCACGTCGAAAACGGCGCGAGCCCGGACGGATCCATCGTGCTGAAGGAGTGCATGAATCTCCAGTGCGTAGGAATGTTGAGGAGAAACTGTCTCCCCACGACGATGAAGGAGATCTGGCTCGTCGGCGTAGCCGAGTCCGTCAAGCCATTTCTCGACCGATGCGGCGGTCATGTGGACACGGACCTGCGGCGCGGCTTTCGAGCCACGGAAGATAACGCATCGAACATCGTCTTGGCGCGTCGCCGGAGCGCGGGTCCATCAGGGCTCTCGCCAAATTCGAGTCGATCATCGCGCCCGGCACGAGGACCGAGGGGAGAGGCGTAGCAGTCGATCCCTACGGCAGTGGAAACTACGTTAAGCATGACGGCATCACGGATACTGGACATACAAACAGTACCGCATTCCGGGCCGGTTTGGGAACCCTAGGTCACTCACCCCCAAGCAACTCCCAAGCAAGAAAGCCTGAACGAAGGACGCGAGTCCCACTAAACTCGCGAACATGATCCCGTCCACTTTGGCCGACGAAGTCGGTGACGCCCTAAAGGACTTCCTCGCGACGGGGTTTGGTCCCTCGAATCGCGTCCTCGGCGGGGTGATCGACGACTTTCTGGCATCCGGCGACAATCTAACCAAGGGCCCGCACCTCTCAATTGACCTACCCTTCCAGCTCGCGCCGGAGGGTGGCGAACCGTTTCCGGCCCTTCCGCTAGGCTTCGTGCCCTATCGCCACCAACGAACCGCGTTCGACCGGCTCGCGCTTGGGCAATCCACAGTTGTCGCCACGGGCACTGGCTCGGGCAAGACCGAGTGCTTCCTTTACCCAATACTCGATCACTGCCGTGCCCAAGCAGGCAGTCCCGGCGTCAAGGCGGTTCTGATCTACCCCATGAACGCCCTGGCATCGGACCAGTCGCGCCGAATCGCGGAGATCGTCCATCGCACGCCCGCACTCCAAGGCAAGGTTGTGGCAGGCCTCTACGTCGGCGAAACGGGCGCGTCCGTTCGAGAGCAAATGGCGGCGGACCATCTCATCGAGAACCGTGAGGTGCTCCGCGAGCGACCGCCGGACATCTTGCTCACCAACTACAAGATGCTCGATCTGTTGCTGACCCGACCGATCGATGCCCCGCTTTGGCGACACAACGTGCCCGGAGCATTGCGCTATCTCGTCGTCGACGAGCTACATACGTTCGATGGCGCGCAAGGCACTGACCTAGCCTGTCTCGTCCGGCGACTGCGCACCCGTCTCCAGGTCGACGACTCGCTGATCTGCGTGGGCACTTCCGCCACGATCGGCGGCCAGGACGATGAAGATCAGATCCTGCGCTACGCCTCCAACGTCTTTCGGCAACCGTTCACGCCCGGTGCCCTCGTAGGAGAAGTACGCCAAGGAATCGACGAATTCCTAAGCGGTGCCATCATCAGTTCGCACCTCGCGTCCTCTCCCGATCTGGCGGAGCGTGTCGATCCGACACGCTACGGATCCCTTGAGAACTACGTCACGGCCCAGCACGAGGTGTTCTTTGGGCGCGCTCTAGATCGGCCGTTCGAATCCGAGGAGTGGCGCGTACAGCTTGGGGAAAGGCTTCGCGAACACGCCTCGTTCGTGAATCTCCTGCGCGTCCTCGATGGTTCGACGCCCACCCCGGTCGCAACCGTGCTGGACCGCCTGCAACGCAGCCTGCCGCTGCCTAGTACACGCGATGCGATGAACCTGCTCAATGCTCTTTGCGCACTGATCTCGGTGGCTCGAGAACGGCTGGTCACGGGGTCGGGGACCTCGGTGCAACCGTTTCTCAACGTGAAGTTGCACCTGTGGGTGCGAGAGCTGCGGCGCATGGTTTGCAGTGTGTTGGAGGATCCGGGGCGGGCCAACAGCACGGCGAACGAAGGGGCGGCTGTGGCGACCAACGTCCGGCACGTTCGAGACCCCGAGGGCGCCGGCTCCCATCCGCTGCTACCAAGGGAGGGTGCAACACGTCGGCTGCGGTACTCGGACGATTTGGGTGCCGACGTGGAAGACATCCATCTGCCCCTCGTCCAGTGCCGCGAGTGCCATGCAACCGCGTGGGGATGCGTGAAGCACGCCGCCGAGAGCTGCGTGAGTCAGGATCTCCGCGTTTTCTACAACCGCTTCTTCCTGCGCGACATCGACGTCAACTACCTGTTCCCCCTAGGTCCGGGCGAGGAGCCACCGCACAACGCGGATGGCGCCGAATACAAAGTCTGCGGTGGTTGTGGGCATATGGCAGGGCCCGACGCCGAAACCTGTCCGGGCTGCGGTCAGGGCCGCATGGCACGCGTGTTCGTTCCGAACGCTGTCGTGTCGCGGCGACGCGATGGTCAGACGCGTCGGGAGCTGAGCCGCGACTGCCCGTATTGCGGCGCCCGAGAAGCACTCATCATCCTGGGCGCACGCGCTTCCAGCCTCCTGAGCACGGCGCTCGCCCAGCTCTTCGCGTCGCGCCACAACGACGACCACAAGATCATCGCCTTTTCCGACAACGTACAGGACGCGGCGCATCGCGGCTCGTTCTTCGCGGCACGAACCTGGCGCAACAGCATTCGGGCCGCTGTCGCCCAAGTGATCGCAGAGAACGATGGCATCTCGCTTGCCCGTTTGCCTGACGAGGTTGTCTCCTGGTGGAGCGATGCGAATCTCAATCCGGGAGCATTCGACGACGAACGCTTCATCAGCGAGTTCATCGCGCCCGACCGTTTGTGGCTGCGGGACTTCGAGTCGCTGCGAGAGAACGGCGAGCTCCCGACGGACTCGAACCTCTTGTCGTTGGTTCAGCGGCGCGTTCATTGGGACTCGCTGGCCGAGCTGACGTTCGGCTCCGCTGTCGGACGGACTCTGGAGCGGACGCAAATTGCTGCGGTTGGGTTTGATCGCACTGCCTTCGAGCAAGCTTGCGATACGGCGCTCGTTCGGCTTCGCGAGGGCTTCGGCGAGCTCCGGGATATCGACGACACCCACGTCAGGAATCTGGTGTTGGGGATTCTGCGTCGCATGAAGGACCGCGGCGCCGTGGAGAGTCCGATGTTCGACGGGTATCTCCGCGAAGGCGGGAATCCGTTCATCTTCCGCGCGAACTTGGCGCTGCAGGACTTCGGACCGCGTTCAGCTCTGCCCGTATTCCCCGCCCCTGAACGGGAACGCGACGGCGTAGAGGCGATTGTGGGGCGTCGGCGCAGGTCCTGGTACCAAGCTTGGGCAGAAAAGGTGCTGACGCCCGTGAACGTGCTCGCTGCAACCCATAACGCTGGCGACGTGTTGCACGTAGCGATGGACGTGCTGGTTGCCGCCGGGTTGGTGCGTATGTTGCCGACTCGCAGCACCAAGGTTTGGGCGCTGGATCCCGAGCGACTGTACGTCACAACGGACACAGCGGTCGTGCGGTGCGAGAACTCGCAACGCGCCTTGGTCGTTCCAACTGACGAGACAGACTTGTGGCTAGGCGTGCCTTGTCTCGACCTTGGGGCACAGGACCGCTACACGACTCACAACCCCGGGCAGCCAACGTGGGCGGGACTTCTATACCGAGACTCAGAGATCCGCCGGATCGTCTCGGCGGAGCACACTGCGTTGGTGCCCCGCGAAGAACGCGACCGACTGCAGGAGCGTTTCGCGGCACTGGACCCCAAGCCCTGGGAGCCGAACCTGCTGTCCGCCACGCCGACCTTGGAACTCGGCGTCGACATCGGCGATCTTTCCACGGTGGTGATGTGCTCCGTGCCTCCCGCTCCCGTGAACTACGTCCAACGTACCGGTCGAGCCGGCCGGCGGGACGGCAATTCGTTGGCGCTGACAGTTGCTACCGGCCAGCCGCACGACCTTTACTACTACGCGGTTCCCATGCAGATGCTCGGCAGCCGCGTCGATCCACCCGGGATCTTCCTCAACGCTCCTTCCGTGCTGGAGCGGCAGCTCACCGCCTTCTGTCTGGACTGCTGGGTGGCGAGCGGCGTCGACGAAAACGCCGTCCCGCGCAGAGTGCGCCCGGTGCTGGACAACGTCGAGAAGGGAAACTCGGAAGGTTTTCCATACCCGTTGTTCGACTTCATCGCCGAGCACGGTGACGATCTGCTGGCACGGTTCTTCGCCGCGTTCGAGCCGCGTTCCGAGACGGAAGACGGTTTGGATGGGTCGTCCCGCGACTACCTGGCCGCGTTCCTGCGCGGCGCGGACTCGGAGAGTACGTTGTGCCAGCGCATCCTCACCCGCCTGGGCGAAGTGGCGGCAGATCGGCGGTCGTTGCGCAACGACGTCGAGACCTTTAGCCGCGAGATCCGAAAGCTGCGACGTGCACCCACCGACGAGGCAAACAAAGCCGACCTTCAGACGCTAACGCGGGAACGCCTAGCCCTTCAGCGTCTGCTCCGCGAAATAAACGGACGCGATACCTTCGGTTTCTTCACCGACGAAGGTTTGCTCCCCAACTACGCCTTCCCCGAGCAGGGCGTGACGCTGAACTCGGTGATCCTCCGGCGTCGTCAAAACCAAGAGGGCGAGAGCGAAGACGACGTGATTGTCTACGACTACGTTCGCCCCGCAGCCGCTGCCCTCGGCGAGTTCGCACCGGAGAACGAGTTCTACGCGGGCGGTCGCCGGGTCACGATTCAACGCATCGACACCCGCGTTTCGCCCATTGAACGCTGGCGGCTGTGCCGGTCGTGCGCCCATTGCGAGAACATCGAACCGGGCGACCACCACAGTGCGTGTCCCAGCTGCGGGGACGACATGTGGGGCGATGCCGGGCAGGTCCGGGAGATGCTGCGGCTGCGGTTGGTCCACGCAGCAACGCCGGATTCAGCCAGCCGGATCATGGACGAGCGCGATGATCGGGAGCCGCTTTTCTACACACGGCAACTGCTGGCGAGCTTCGACCCGGCAACCGTCACCCGTGCGTTCGCGTTGGAGAATCCCGACCGACCGTTCGGTTTCGAGTACGTTCCTTCGGCCACGTTTCGCGAGATCAATTTTGGGCGTATCGACGAGCAGTCGTCGGCCACGACTTTCGCCGGCGAGACCATGCCCCGCAAGGGTTTCTCCATATGTCGCCGGTGTGGGGGCGTCCAAGCACAGGATGGGACAGTGCAGCACACATCCATTTGCAGCGCTGGCGGCGACGAGGACATCGTCGATTGCCTGTACCTGTACCGGGAGTTCAAGTCCGAAGCGGTGAGGATGCTCATCCCGCCGCCAAGCTCCATGGACGTCGAGCGGCATCTCAGTTCGTTCATCGCCGCTTTGGAACTGGGGTTGCGAAAGCAGTTCGCCGGCGCCGTAGACCATCTGCGCGTGATGACCTGCAAGTTCCCGGCAGCGGACTCCGGTGCGGATCTGACGTTCCTGATGCTCTACGACACGGTGCCCGGCGGGACCGGGTACCTGAAGCAGATGATGAACAATCCGGGGAACGTCCTGAACATCTTCCGGCTGGCCCAGAAGGCGATACGCGAATGCGAGTGCAATGCCGACCCCGACAAGGACGGCTGCTATCGGTGCGTGTACGCCTACCGGCGCAGTTTCGAGATGGCCAGCACGTCGCGCAATACGGCGCTCGCCACGCTGGACATGATTCTCGAACAGGCTGAGGACCTAAGGGAGGTCGATGGCCTGCGCTCGGTGAAGGTGAATCCGTTCCTCGAGAGCGAGTTGGAAGCACGGTTCGTCGAGGCTCTCGGTCGGATCAACGTCGACGGTAAACCGGTACGCGTTCGCGAAGACATCGTGGGGGGGAAGCCGGGCTTTGTGTTGACCACCGCGGATCTCACGTACTACATGGAGGCACAGCCGGAGTTTGGCGAATCCGCGGGCGTGGCCATTGCCAGCCGACCGGATTTCGTGATTCGTCCGGCACGGGAGTCGCCGGGCCAACCTCCGATTGCGGTGTTCATGGACGGTTTCGAGTACCACCGCGACAAGACAGACGAGGACTCGGCCAAGCGCATGGCGCTGGTACGTGCGGGCTACTTGGTTTGGTCGTTAACGTGGCATGACCTGGAGGTCGCACTTGGCAAGGACGATGGTGCGGTCGACTTGCTCGGCGGGGCGCTCGCTCCTATGGGGAACCTGCAGAAGCTGTTGGATACGCGTTGGAGCACAGGATCCATTCGGTCGCAATTGGGTCAGCCGTCCCTGAAGCTGCTGGTTCGCTACCTGCAGAATCCGGATGTGTTGGCGTGGAAACGAGCGGTATTCACGGAGCTTCTCCGGCTGTTCGACAGTGGCTACATGACCAGCCCCGAGTTGCGTGCGGCGTTTGTCGACGCTTCAAGACAACTACCGCTGACGCTTCAGGAAGCGTTGGACGAAATACCCGTACCTTGTGCGGTGGCTGGGCGCGGCGAGTGGCGTGGGACGCCGCCGGACTTCGTTCAGCTCTATTTGGCGTTGCCACTGGCGGCGGTCGAGTCCGCGGAACCGAACGAACTGACGATCGCCATGCACCTCGACGACTCGCTTCAGTCCCATCACGCGGAATACCGCCAGGAGTGGAACGGCGTCTTGCGGCTCTACAACCTGCTGCAGTTCCTGCCCGAGGCCTGGTGGACGACAGCGCTGGGTGTGAAACGAGATGTCTATCCGGAATTCGCCCCCATGGAGCCCGAACCAGAGGTCTCAATCTCGACCGAGTGGGTCAACGCGATTTCCCTCGCCGCAGCGGAGGTGCGCCCAGCGATGCACGGACTGGCCAACCAAGGGATTCCGCCTCCCGAGGTCGGCTTTGAGCTAGCCGATTCGACTGGGCAAGTGATTGCCGAGGCGGAACTGGCGTGGGAGGCTAGGCTCGTAGCGGCGCTATTGGGGGATCAGGATCACGTTTCATTCGATGAGGCCGGATGGCGCTTGGTTGAAGCAGACGACCCGGAGCTGGCGTTGCGTCTGCGCGAATTGCTGACGAACGGCGAACTATG
>JAPOYW010000189.1 GCA_026706425.1 Gammaproteobacteria bacterium | reverse complement strand
GCGACCGAAGCCGAGCGGATCGGCCAGTTCCCGGTCACGGCTGTTTGCGACACCGTCGAACTTCAGAATCCAGTGCTCGAACCCCGCCGCCGTGTCCACCTGGCCGGACCGAAACTCACCGGTTTCCGGGTTCCAGGCGAGTATCGCCTTCGCCCGGGCGCCTCCTGCCGAGGTGCCAACGCTCAGGATGTCCTCCAGGGCCGTCCGGTCGTCGTCGCCGCCGAGACGGCCCGCCAGACGGGCCCGATCGTCCAGAACCCGGTTGGCAAGATCGACGAGTTCCGCCACCGCGATCACGTGCCGTCGGCCACGTCGGCGAATCGCTGGCCGGAACTCGAGCGCACCCATGCCGCGGGTGCCGACGTAGCAGAGCCGGTCCACCGGGCTGAACGATCCGGCGCTGCGACCGGTCTCTGCCAGCCACACGTCGATGAGCCGGTTGCCGAAGCTGTCCGGCAGCGCGTCGGCCAACAGACCCGGCAGGCCCTTGAATGCCTCCCGTCCGAGCGCCGGAAACACGTACGTCCCATCACGCACGGGCATCACCAAAGGGGACAGCTCGATACCCGCATCTGCGAACGCCGAATCGTACTGGAACACGCCCACGTCACTCGCCTCGTCCCACGAAACGGCACCGATGCGCCGGCCCCAGAGTTCGACGCTCGCGTCAGTCACGCGACTCCTCGCCCCACGACCAGGCAGCCTCGGCCTCCCGACCCTTCGCCGGTCGTGCCCGACGGCGCTCCGCTCCCCGGGCGGCCACGCGCTCGATCGGGCGGGTGTCGCTCGCCGGCACTGCGGCCGCGACCGCGTCTCCCAGGCCGAGGGCTAGGGCGACGCGCAGGAAGCTGTCCAGGCCGCACGGCGATCCCGCCTCGAGCCGGCGCACCGTCCGCAGCGAGATACCCGCGTCCCTCGCAAGTGCTTCCTGGGTCATATTCCGCGCCAAGCGAAGCTGCGCCAGTCGGCCACCAATCTCGGCCCTCAGCCCACCCGGTGTCGTAGGACTGGACATGTAATCAGTCATTTCTGACCTATTATGGGCCTTTTTGCCCCTTAGAAGGCAAGATATTGCCTCTATCCTCAAAGAAAATCAACAGGTCATTTTGGACCTGTTAACGTCAATAAGTCCCATGAAAAGGTCGCTAATGACCTATTATCCATAGTAGAACGACACAACGACGCGAGTCGAATTCGTTGGTTGGTCGTTCCCGGGATCGATCAACCGCCTATCCACGACAGGCGAGTTGACCGGCTGCAGTGCGAACCCGACTTCATTGTTGCCACACGAGTTGTGCAGTAGTGTATCCGCCGTCCTCCCACACAAGAATCACCATGCCAAGACTATTGACCGTCATTGCTGTTTGCTTCCTCGCTTCCTGTAGCGAGCCTTTGGACAAACAATCGTCAATCGAATCTCAACACGAACAGAGCACTTTGGATCCTGCGATGGCCACAACTCGCGAGTTATCTCACGCAAGTCCGGAAGAGGTCGGCATGTCGGCTGAAGGACTGCAAAAAATCGATGACGTTGTCCAGGAATACATAGATGCCGGTCGCATTCGTGGTGCCGTGGTCGGCGTCACTCGACGCAACAAGGTGGTCTATATGGAGGCACACGGCGCCCTCGATGACACGACCGAGCGGCCCATGCACAAGGACGCGATGTTCCACATGGCCTCCTCGACCAAGCCGGTGCTCGGCGTCGCGGCAATGATGATGATCGAGGAAGGCTTGATCAGTCCGGAAGATCCGGTGGAGAAATACATTCCCGAGTTCAAGGGCATTCAGGTGGCCGTTGCCAAGGAGTCTGCTGACAAGGACATCGCCAAATCCAAGTCCAAGGAGGAGTCGAGAAAGCCGAAGGTTCCGGACTATCGGCTTGTGGATGTGAACCGGTCGGTGACCGTTCACGATCTGTTGACCCATACAGCCGGACTCCATGCAGGCGGAATCGGGAGCATGGCCTCGAAGCTGGACAGACCCGGCGCGTCAGATACCCTGGCTTCCTGGATCCCCAAGGTGGCGGCTGGTCCACTGGATTTCCAGCCGGGAACCCGCTGGGCCTACAGCGGTACCGTCGGTCTCGATGTGGTGGCGCGGATAGTCGAGATCGTATCGGGCACGCCGTTCAACGAGTTCGTTCAGACCCGTATCTTTGATCCGTTGGACATGAAGGATACGCACTGGAACGTGCCGAAAGACAAGCTCACGAGGATGCCGGCGTTCAGCAATGACAAGGGACCCTGGATCAAGTCCCCCGACTACTACTCGGGCTCCATCGGTCTGGTCAGCACAGCCCGAGACTACATGCATTTCGAACAGATGCTCGTCAACCAGGGAACCCTGTTCGGCCATCGACTCCTCAAGCCGGAGTCGGTTGCCATGATGTCGACCAATCAGGTGGGGAATCTGTTCAACGAAACAGAAAAAGGCGGTGGAGGACGAGGGTTCGGCTATACGGTTGCGATCACCATGGATCCCGAACAGGCCAAAGATGGTCGTACAGCTGGTGCATTTGGCTGGATGGGAGCTGCCGGTACCGTTTCCTGGACGGCGCCGGAGGAAGAACTGACGGTCGTATACATGGTTCAGGGGCCGA
>JAPOYW010000510.1 GCA_026706425.1 Gammaproteobacteria bacterium | reverse complement strand
CCTGCAGCGTGCCTGGGTAGAAGCCCAGGACCAAGACCTGGACCAACCGATCACGCCGCCCTGGTTTCCGGCGTGGCTGCTGACCGGCCATCCGGGCATCGCCAGGACGATGGGGCCATGCGGCGGCACCAGCGGTCCGGAACGCGCCTTCGACCATCTCGTGGCGCTGCGTCGGGGCATAAGCGACCGGGAGGATCTCGACCATCGCCGGGCGCTCAAGGATCTCCACCCCGACTTGCTCGGCCGTTACTTGAACTCGCTGGACGATTGATACTGTACATACGTCCATACGTGGCGATAGAGTGACCGCCATGGATCGACGCGGCGAACCGCACCTCGCTTCAACCGAGCTCGAACTCGAACGGCTTCCGCCGTTCTGCTGGGATCGCGTCCGGGCGGCGAAGTCGGCGACGAGATCGGGAAATCGCCATTCGACCGACTCACCGAAGCCATCGAAGCCGGCGAAGAACCGCTCGGCGAGCAGTTCTGCAGGCTCCGATCAGCCGAGGTTCGACGCCGTGACGGCGCGGTCTATACGCCACGCCCGATTGTCGACGCCATGGTCCGTTGGGCGGCCGGCACGGGACGGGATCCAGACCGCGTCGTCGATCCCGGTACCGGATCCGGTCGATTTCTGCTCGCCGCCGGCAAGGCGTTCCCCAATGCCGCACTCGTCGCCGTGGAACCCGACGCCTTGGCCGGGCTTCTCCTGCGTGCCAACGCACGAGTTCTGGGCATGGACGGTCGCCTAACGTTGCTGTCGGCGGACTATCGTTCGATCAGCCTGCCCGAAATCCCGGCGCCGACTCTCTTTGTCGGCAACCCACCCTACGTACGCCACCATGGCATCTCCCAATACTGGAAGGACTGGTTTGCCAACGGCGCTCGTCAGTTGGGACTCAAGGCGAGCAAGCTGGCGGGATTGCATGTGCACTTCCTGCTCAAAACCCACGAACTCGCGGCCAACGGCGACTACGGCGCGTTCATCACGGCCGCCGGCTCGACGTCAACTACGGCGACTTCGTTCGGAAGCTCCTGATCCGGGAACTTGGCGGCACCTCGGTCCACATCATCAAGGCCGGAACGATGCCGTTTGCGGGTACCACCAGCACCGCCGCAATCACCTGTTTCCGCGTGGGCAACACCGAGACCGGAATGCGCTTTCGAGCGGTGACATCAGTAGACGGACTGGCCGATCTCCATGGGGGGGTTCAAGTGAGGCCAGCCCGACTGGAAACGAGTTCACGCCGGTCGACCCTGCTTAGACCCATTCAAAGCAAACCGGACGGCTATGTCGAACTCGGCGAACTGTGCCGTGTGCATCGAGGCCAAGTAACAGGCTGCAACCGAGCCTGGATCGCCGGCATCTACCCCGGCGAGCTACCCGATTCGGTACTGAAGCCAGTGGTCACGCGGGCCCGCGAACTGTTCGAGGCTTCGCCCGTCCTCGAGGACGCCTCAGCACTGCGGCGAGTCGTTAGTCTGCCGTTCGACCTAGATGAACTCGACACCGGCGCACTCGTCGACGTTGAGCGGTTTCTGGATTGGGCAAACAGGTTGGGCGCGGATCGAACCTACGTGGCGCGGCACCGGCGGACATGGTGGTCGAGCTCGCTCAAAGACCCGGCCCCGATCCTATGCACCTACATGGCACGTCGCCGACCGGCGTTCGTCCGCAACCTTTGCGGGGCACGCCACTTGAACATCGCACACGGCATCTATCCGCGCAACGCCTTGGCTCCGTCACTGCTGGATTTCCTGTCCGCTTGGCTGCAACGCAACGTGTCCCTGTCGGCGGGGAGAGTGTACGCTGGAGGTTTGACCAAATTCGAACCTCGGGAGGTCGAACGGATTCTCGTCCCGCCACTAGAAGAACTGCATGAACGAGCCACGACGCTGGACATTGGACGAACTGACGCAAGACGCCGCCAACGCTCGCGCGTCCTTTCGCCAATGGCGGCTGACTGAAACGCTCGGACTTTATTCGCAGTATGTAGAGACTTTCGTACCAGTCTTCGACCGGTTGATCGACCAGCTGCCCGCGTTGACCACCCACCGACTCGACCTGCATATGCTGGCCGAGGTGATGCGCGATGAGAACATGCGCACAGCATTTCGGTACCTTGCCGCGCCGCCCGTGTCGGAAGATGATCTCAAGACCTTGGCTGAGTCGAACCTCGCCCCCTCCACTCTGCGAGAGCGGCGTACCGAGGCCGAGCGCGTCAGGGACACAGTGTTGCGGATCATTGATCCACAGGTCGTTCCAGCGGCTGTGATCGCAGGGGTGTTCCACCCCCTGAACCTCGCCACGGCCCAGCACGAAGGACTGACGGTCTACTGGAACGACAGATTGGCCGACCTGGTGGAGTTCATTGCAGCGACGAGCACTGATCATTCGAAGGCCGCTGGACCTCGGGAGTCAGGACACTACTGCGGCAAGAGTCGCACCGACACGCCGACGTAAACCTGTCGCCGCATCCCCGGGAAGTACCGGTAGCTGCCGAACGCGAAGTCCGCGCGATCCGCATAGGCGGCGTCGAGCGCGTTGAGGAGCCTAGCAAACAACTGTAGCTGCGGGGTCACATCCCAATCGCCCCGCCAACTGA
>JAPOYW010000502.1 GCA_026706425.1 Gammaproteobacteria bacterium | reverse complement strand
ACGGTTCAGGCGGCACGACCGTCTGGATACCGGCTACCGACTCGGTCAGGCGTCGGCTCTCGACCTCGCGAGCGACGTTCGATGCGTCAAGGAGATTCGCGCCGTCGAAGGCGCTCTCAGCGGCTTCCGAGACCACACCGGCATGGTGAACAAGATCGTCGACGGGATCGAGAGTGGCCGCAACTCGTCCGCCGTCAGGCAGCTCGTTCGGGCGCTAGCCATGGCGCCCGTGCGATCGACACTCCAACTACGGGCCGTCGACTCCGAGCTTCCCGTGCGGATGTCCGACGTCGGCACCGGCATCTCGCAGCTCCTGCCGGTCGTCGTCGCCGTGCTCGATCCGGACCGGCCGGGCATCACGGCGATCGAGCAGCCCGAACTCCACGCGCATCGGAAGCTGCAGGTGGAACTCGGCGATCTCTTCGCACATGCGGCGGCCGACCATCGGGTGTTCCTCCTCGAGAACCACAGCGAGCACCTGATGCTGCGGCTGCTGCGGCGCATCGAGGAGACACATAGTGGGAAACTGCCGGAGGGGAAGCCCGCGCTGCGGCCCGACCAAGTCTCCGTCGTCTACATGGATCAGGTCAACGGCGAGGCCCAAGCCATGCGGCTCAGGATCGACGAAACCGGAGAGTTTATCGACCGCTGGCCGCACGGGTTCTTCGAAGAACGAGACGACGAGTTGTTCTGATGCTCTACACGTACGCCATCGAGCCCGATGTGCTCGTCACGTGGGACAAGTGTCGCAACACGCTCAACCTCATGGGGTTCCAGCACGGGCGGGCGATAGCCGGCTATCCGTCGAGGAAGAGGTGGATGGCGCTGGTGCGCGCCGCCTGCCGTCGGTGCGGGACGCCCGAGCATGACCGCAAGCGGATCTTCCTGAAGCTCCAACGGTCCAACGCCAAGCTCGTCGCGTCGGAGGCGCAGTACGACGACTCCATCCAGCCGGACGCAGAACGCTGGATTCGCAACGCTGTCGGTCAGCAGGCCGCGATCCGTGCGTTCCAGGCCATTCTCGCCACCCGCAACCCGGGCGGGCATCCCGACGTGATCCTGGAGGAGGACGTCGACGAATCGCACGGGAAGCTCGCCGTTCCGCGTGATTCGGACGTCCTGCGCGAGCCGCGGGCGCTCGCGGAGCACCTGGCAACGCTGATTCGAAACAGCAGCGAGTTGCTCCTGATCGATCCCCACTTCGACCCTTCGAAGGACCGATGGCGCCCCATCGTGGGGGCCTGCATCGAGCTGGCGGGGAGGGGAAGGCGCGACAACCCGAACGTCACCATCCACACGCAGGGGCGGGCCACGCCGAGTCTGCACGACTTCCGGGCCCTGTGCCGGAGGTACATCCCGGCCATGATGTCCGGCCGGGTCACGTCAGTACGTGTTTGTCGCTGGCGCAAGCGGGACACTGGATCCGACGACGTCCACGACATCCACGCCCGGTACGTCCTGACCGACAGGGGCGGCTACAGCCTGGACAAGGGCCTCGACCAGGAGCCCGGCGTCCTGCAACCCGTCCGACTCCTGGACGAGCCCGCATGGAAGAGAGTGCGGGAAGGCTACGGAGACGGCGAGCCGTTCTTCGACAAGGAAGGCGAGTTCGAGATCACGCGACCGCCTGCCCTCAAGGGGAAGCCGTCATGACCCGAATCGAACGGAACGAAGCCGCACTGAAGGCGCTCTTCAAGAAAGCGCTGGTCGAGACGCTCCGGGAGCACCGCAACCTGCTCCGGAGCGTTTGGCCGACGCTCTGGAGGACGTGGGGATGACGGACGCGATCCGCGAAGGCCGGCAGACCGACACGGCCACCCGCGACGCCGCACTCCGGGGACTTGAGGTGCGCGATTGAGAACGTCGTTCCCCACGAGCTTTGCGCGGGAAGTGAAGCGAATCGACGACGTCGGCAACCCGGAAGCAGATTCGACGGTGAGTAGAGCAGGCAGAGGCGTGACGCACGGCGTGCGCCGTGGACGTGGTCCGGCGACCATCCTCGCGGTGGCAGGCAGGTTCGACCCGGGTGTCCAGTCCGTGCGCGCGCACAGTGAGGCCACCCGCGAACCAGTACGGAAGGGGGAGAAAGACCGGGCGGAGAGGATCCGCCCGGTCGGGAGTTCGATGGACGCGTTCCCCTACGGCTTGACGCGCACGTACTTCTGCAGGTTCCGCGGCCGCGGCTCGCCGCCGTAGATGTTGCCCGCGGCGTCCACCGCCACGAACTCCGCCCCGTTGCCGGCGACCTCGCGCGGGTCGCCCCAGACGAACGGAATGAACTCGTCGACCCAGCCGGTCTTCGCGTCGCCGATACGGATGCCCAGCTCCCAGCCCGGGTTCTGCACGTCGTCCGACTCCGAGTCGGCGACGTAGACGCGGCCGTGGGCGTCGAAGGTGATGCCGCTCGGGCGGCCGAACTGCGTCCACTGCGCCAGGAAGTTGCCCTCCTGGTCGAAGATCTGCACGCGGTTGTTCGAGCGGTCGGCGATGAACAGGCGGCCGTCGTTGTCGATGGCGATGCCGTGCAGGGTGCGGAACTCGCCCGGCGCGTAGCCGGTCGTGCCCCACTCCATCAGGTAGTTGCCCTCGGCGTCGAACTTCACCACGCGGTTGTTG
>JAPOYW010000615.1 GCA_026706425.1 Gammaproteobacteria bacterium | reverse complement strand
GACCGCCCAGGATCTCGGTCGGACGACCACCGACACCATTATCCTGCCGGTCAATTCCAACGGCATTCTGGACCTTGCTCGGCTCGACGCCGTGCTCGATAGACGGACGCTGCTCGTATCAGTGATGGCTGCCAACAACGAGATCGGTGTGCTCCAACCTATCCCGGAAATCGCTGCTCGCTGCCGTGCTGTCGGGGCGCTATTGCACACCGACGCCACCCAGGCCGCCAGCCGCCTCCCGATCGATGTCGATGAATGGGGTGTCGACCTCCTGAGCCTGTCGGCGCATAAGATGTATGGCCCCAAGGGCGCAGGCGCCCTGTTCGTGCGCTCCGGCGTGACCATCGAGCCGATGATCACCGGCGGCGGTCAGGAGGAAGGGAGGCGGAGTGGCACCGTTGCGGCGCCACTTGTTGTCGGCCTCGGACAAGCCTGTGAACTCACAGAAAGAAACTCAGTAGCAGAACGACGGCGGATCAACTACCTTACCGCCCGCTTGTATGACCATCTCAGGAGTGCATGCCCCGCGATGCGCCTGTTCGGAGACGCCGACCGGCGCATTCCGGGCAGCCTCAGCATCGGCTTCCCCGGAATCCCGGCCGATCTTGTCGTTCGCAATCTCAGTGATCGCATCGCGATTTCTACGGGTTCTGCCTGTGCGTCGACCACTGCAGGTCCTTCAAGGGTGCTGCTGGCACTAGGTCTCGACGCAGAGACCGCAGACACCGCATTGCGCGTAAGCCTTGGCCGGTTCACCACGGAAGACGATGTGGCAATCGCAGCGGAGTGTCTCTCAAGCGTCCACGCCATCGTCCCGCAACACTGATAGCCCGCCCCCTCCATGATCTCGAACGACTGCGCTGACCTGAAATTCGGCCCCGGCTCCAGTGCCGGGTTTTCCGCCGCCGGGATTGCCGCCTTTGACGATCTCCGCCCGGCGGCGGTGGTACGGGAACTCGTCCAGAACTCGCTCGATGCAGCACGGAGCGCGGGCGTCCCGAAAGCGATCGTCCGTTTTCGCCTGGCCAGCGTCGCACGTGACGAAATCCCTGGGATCCTCGCTTACGAAGCGGCGTTCCGTAACGCGCTAGACCGCCAGCGTGATCCCAAGACCGGCGTCTTGCCCGGCCAGGCCAAGCTCATCGCCGACCGGATCGAAGCAGCCCTGGCCGAGCCCCATCTTGAAGTACTCTCGGTCGTTGACAACGGCGTGGGTCTCGACGAGCGGCGCATGAACGCGCTCCTCAGCGACGGGGTGAGCGCCAAGGAGGATCGGGCCACCGGGACCTACGGGAACGGGCACTTCACCGCCGTGCCAGCGTCCGACTTGCGTTACGTGCTTTATGGCGGGGTGACGGCCGGCGGCCGGCGGATCGCATCCGGCCACGCGATCCTGGCGTCGCACTACGTGTCGGGGGAGGACCATCTACGTGGCGCCGATGGCTTCTTCATCCGCCGCTTCAACGCCGGAGAAAGCACCCTCTACGACTATGCGACCGGCCAGGAGGTGCCTGACCTAATCCACCGCGACCTCAACCACATTCAATCCACGCACAGTCACGGCACGAGCGTCATCATCACTGCCTTCAACCATTTCCTTGAGGATGACCGCTCGCTCTGGAGCATGGTCGCCCAGGCGGCATCGGCCAACTTCTTCGTAGCCATCGAAGACGGCACTCTCGAAATCACCGTTGATGATCGACGATTCGGCCGGGATACGCAGGCGCGAACGCTCAACAGCTCCACCCTGCGAGAGGTCCTCGCCGAGCACCAAGACCAGAAGCGCTCCGGTGCGTTCCTAAGCGGACATCGCGCGTTTCATGCACACCGGGCGTTCCGAAATGGCCGGCGGAACGCCATCGAAACCGAAGCCGGCACGATCACGATCCATCTCAGGGAGGATACCGAGGCGACCACGCGGATCGATCTCTGCCGCAATGGCATGTGGATCACCGACGACCGGAGCTCGGCCGGCATCCCAGGATTCTATTACAAGTTCGCAGACCGGGCCCCGTTCCAAGCCGTGCTCTCCCTGAACGCCGACGACGGGCGCGATCTCCACGAACTGATCCGCATCGCCGAAGGGCCGCTGCACGATTCCATCCGCGTCAAACGACTTCCGCGCGCCGACCAGGCGCGGTGCCGCAAGGCGCTGGGCGAAATCAGGGCTTGGATCCTCGATCACACGAGGGCCATCCAGTCCGACTCCTACACGCCGGACGATTTCCTGACCCTCGACTTCGGTGACGAGGCCGGGGCTGGTGTCGGCAAATCCGTCAAGGGCTATTGGGGCACACCGGTGCCGGTCGATCGACGACCCGCTCGCCAGCTGCTGCTGTTTCCGGACGACGACACCCAGGAAACCGAACCCGGCAAACCGGACCCGCGAAATCCGGGCCAGCGAAGATCGCCGAACGCCGACCGTTCCCGACAGCGCCCGTCGCTGCCGAGCCTATTCCAAGCTGCCTCTCGGCCTATTGGCAAACATCGTCGCCGGATCGTGATCGACTGCTTCCGCGACTACCCCGATGCCGAACTTCGCCTCATCGCGGATGAAGCCATCGACGCGACGTGCGATCGGCCCAACCAAGATCCCTACATGCCGGCGACCCTTGCCAATG
>JAPOYW010000300.1 GCA_026706425.1 Gammaproteobacteria bacterium | reverse complement strand
ACGCGTCGTCATGCATACCGGCGCACTGGCGCAGCACCTGGGGAATACAACACCCTCAGTTGCCAGACGATCCGCATTGGGCGTGATCGCGACCGGATCTCCCGCGAAGCCGAAGGTGTCAGCACGCTGCTGATCGGTGAAGATCAGGACGATGTTGGGTTTGCGGTCCATCTGAAAACCTCAGTGGGTTCGAACAAGGGAACGAGCAGGCGGGCGAGGGTTTGTGCCGTCCTTCTTCAACGGGCGAACCCGGCCGCCGGTCGCCTCACCAGCTACCAAGCTCCACGTGGGGCGTCTCCGGGAGTGCCTCGGCGAGGAGCCAGCGCGCGAACAGAATACCTTCGCGGTAGCCGGCAGTGCTGATCCAGTTGCGCGGCGCCGAGCGGGCGCTGAGGTAGATTTCGTACCGGCCGTCCGCCTCGGCGACGGCCTGGGCGTTGTTGACGCAGACGGGAAAGTCGACGTAGTTGGTGGACTGCATGAGGTAGTTCCAGGTCTGCAAACCCCAGTAGCAGGCCTCCGGCGACCGGAAGGTGATCTTCAGGTACTGATGCTGCTCAAGCCGGAACCGGCAGAAGCAGTAGATGTTGTCCACGGTCCCCCACCCGCCCTGCTCCGCATCGAACTCGAACGGCGGACAGAACTCGTTCACCGGGAATTCCACGGGCAGCGGCGCGATCCACGTGGTGCACTGGAAGAACATCGCCATGATCCGGATTCGACGCGCAAGCTCCCCGTCGTCCAGGGGCAGCGCGGCACCTTGAGGCGAGGCATTGCGAATCCGGAGCGTGCTCTCCCGGGACGCCGGACGGTCGAAGAAATACTCGCGCGTGAAGAGCGTAACGGAGTCGGGTTCCATCAGGAACTCGTTGGCACCGCTCGGGTTCGGCGTCAGCCGGATCTCGAAGCTGCCGTCGTCCGCAAAATCGATATCGCGGTGATTTACGTTGAGCGTTACCCGGTCGGCCAGTTCGCCGTTCGGATCGCCGCCGTATAGGCAGAAGCTGAGATAGCAGCTGTCGAACCGCTGTCCGCTGATGACGTATTCCTGGTCCCCGCGCACCTGGCTGAAATAGTAGACCGCGTCGACGTTGTCGCCGTAGAGCTTGCGGCACTGGTCCGCGAGCGGCATGAGCTTCGGGCGCAGGGGGTCATTGTGGAGGTAGAAGTCCACCGCGACCTGAAGCAGGTGGAAGAGGTGCTGATAGCCATCCACCTTGCCCTGCTCGTCGAGTTCCTTTTCCGGATCCAGGAAGGTCTGGTCCGCGTCGCGGATCACGTCCAGGAATTCCTCCAGCGCCTGTCTGCTTTCCATCTAGCCTCCTACGATGTCCGGTCGATCCCTCGATTTCATCCGAGGGTTTCGAGGAAGTCCAGGTAGTTCGCGTATTCGCGCTCGATCTCGGCCGGCGTCGCGCCGATCTGTGCCAGCGAATACTCGTGGACACCATGCTTTCCCCGGGGTTCCTCAAGCAGGAAACTCTCCATGCGGGCACGGTCTTCGGCCCGCAGTTGCCAGCCGAACCGCCCGTAGATGGACTCCACCACGGCCATCTGGTCGCGTACGAAATCGTCGAATAGCACGTCCACTATCTGTGTCTTGCCATCGTGCCGCGAACGGTCGCGCAGGAACCGGTTGAAGTAGTCGGCCCAGATGCGCAGTTGCTCGCGTCCCGTGCGGACCGCGTCCTCGTGGTCGGAATACAGCGAGCGCATGGAAGAGATGATGCTCGCCGTGGACGGAACGATCCTGCCGGGGTGGCGGTGTGTAACGATCACCCGTGCGTCGGGGTACACCGCGAACAGTTCCCGCAGGCGCATGAGGTGAACCGGCGATTTCAGGAGCCAGCGCGGCCCGCGCACGCCGCCCGACTGGAGGAACTGCAGGAAACGCCGGTGCCAACGAAGGTTGCGCTCCTGGTCTGCATCCACGAACCACTCGTGGTACGACGGCACGTACGCCTGTGCCAGGAACTGGAAACTGGTGAAGTTCAGCGCGGTGATGGCGATGCACTCCTGGGGGGCGTCCGCCGCCATGTAGTGCTTCCTTCTGAAGTCGGGCACAAGCCGGAAGATCCGTTCGAACTCTCCCCGTACGGTTTCGAGGCGTTCGGCGACGACGCTGTCCGCTGGCCCGGGCGCGGGGTAAGGCAGCAGGCACTCCCAGCACAAGGGTGCCCGGTGTTCGCGGTCAAGGTGGAGCAGCGCGTGCAGTATCGTCGTCCCGCTTCGGGGTGCACCAACGATGAACACCGGCTTTCGGATCGGCTCGCCGGCGATTTCGGGATGTTCAGCGAACGCCCGCTCGATGCGATGGCGCGCGTCTGCCGCCCGCTGTAGCACACGGCGCATGGCGAATTTCCCGAAAAGGCTTAAGGCTGCCTCCGACTCCAGCGAGCGGACGAGCATGGCAAGGCCGTCCTGTGGCGTCGGGTCGGACAGCGCGAATCCACTTACCCGCTCGGAACGGTCGACGATCCGGGCCGCATCCAGGGAGAATGGGACGACCCCGCCTCGCTCGAGCAGCGTACCGGCCGCGTTGGCCATCCTCAGCGCGACGGGATGCCTGATGCGAATCGCCTCGTCGGGCACTCAGGTGAGCTTCTTGAGCTTGGCGGCGATGGAC
>JAPOYW010000044.1 GCA_026706425.1 Gammaproteobacteria bacterium | reverse complement strand
GATGGGCGGATGGGGTTTCTGGACGGGCTTCGGCAGGACTTCCGACCCTTCGGGGAGCGCAGGGTAGTCGTAGAACTCGCCTTGGAACCCCGAGAACTCCTCCTCCGTCCACGCCTGCTTCATCACGGCGAGGAACTCCAGGAAATGTCTTTGACGCCGCTGGTCGCCGATCGTATTGCCACCTGCGCCGTAGATGAAACGACCATTGCTGACCTGATCGATCATGGCGACCTGTTCCGCGACCTGGATGGGGTCCGCCGGCGGCATGTGCTCGAAGACGTACCGATATGCCTCACCCGCCGGTCCCCTTCGATCAATCCGTGAAGCACCCGCCGGGACGTCGGTGGTGAATCCTTCGCCCAGCACCCTCAGGTGAGGAAGATGCACGGCCGTACCGATCTTGATCCGGCGCGTGCGGCCGGCGATGGCAGCGGCCATGAAGAGCGGATGGGAAACGTTGCCTCTTAGAGGGACGCCGCCGGTCCACACGGTGTCCCAACCCATCTCGTCCGCGCAGACGATCTCGTTGAAGGTGGCGGCGTAGCACTCCTCTTGCGATTCGCCGGGCTTTGCGGCGCAGAAGGTCAGCAGGCCAACGTCCATTCCACAGCAGTCTAACTTATCGGCTAGCGCCACAAAGTCCGTTGCCTCACGGCACCGTCCTTTGCCCCAACCCAAGCCCCCCTAGCACCCCGCCCGACCTTTCGGCTAGCGCCGAAAAGTCGACAGGCTGCTAGGCTTCATGGTTCGCCAACGAACCACAAGGCGGGCCCATGCTGATCCCGATCCAGCCTCTAAAGGAAGCGGACCTACCCGCACGCGACAAGCCGATGCTCAAGATGATCGGGCCCGGCGTCGTGATCGCGGGTCTCGCCATCGGCTCCGGCGAACTGATCATGTGGCCCTGGATCACCTCCGTGGTCGGTGCGCAGCTGCTCTGGGCGGCCGCCATCGGCATCTTCCTTCAGCTATGGGTCAACATCGAGATCGGGCGCTGGTCGATCGTCACCGGCGAGAGTCCGTTCACCGGCATGGCCCGGGTCGTCAAGCTCACCGTGTACGCGTTCGTATTCGTGATCGTCGTGGGCAAGTTCCTGCCCGGGTGGGCGCGCGAGACCGGCATCGCACTGCGCGACCTCATCTTCGGTCCGGGACACCACAGTCCGCCGTGGCTGTGGACCGCCATCGTGTTCGCCTTGGTGGCCGCGATCCTGTTCGGCCCCAAGGTGATCTACACGGCGGTGGAACGCTGCATCATGGGTCTGATCCTCGTCATCGTCGTCGGCCTCATCTACGTCGTGTGGGAGATCGGGTCGGTCGAGATATTCCAAGAGATGTGGAACGGTCTCATTAGCTTCTTCAGCTTTCCGGACTTCCCGGTGGACGTCCTGGCCGACGACGGGTCGGTGCGCGACCAACTGACCTTCAACCGCTTCTTCGGCGCGGTCGTCTTCGCCGGTGCCGGCGGGCTCGGCAACCTCTACTACGCCTACTACCTTCGCGAGAAGAACATCGGCATGGGCGCACTCATGCCGTCGCTGATGAGTCCCGCCCACAAGCACGAGATCAAGGAGATGGACACCGGCTACCTCTACGCCGAAACGCCCGAGAACCGGCGCCGCTTCAAGGACTGGTTCCGCTACGTGGTGCTCGACCAGACCCTGTTCTTCTGGCTGCTCGGCAGCTTCACGATGTTCCTGTTCATCTTCGGCGCCCTCGCCGTCCTGCATCCGATCGGCCTCGTGCCCGACCGCGCGAGCCTAGTGTGGGATCTCGCGTCCATTCTCGAGCAGAGCATGGGCACCTTCGGCCGGTACCTGTTTCTCATCGTGGGAATGGCGGCCCTGTTCAGCACCCAGCTTGGCGGGGTGGATGGCGGCAGCCGCATCTTCGCCGACCTTCTCCATACGAACTTCAAGTTCGGACGATGGCTGAAGCTCGAACAGTGGTACCTGGTTCTCGTGGGGACCACCATGGTCATCGGCGTGTTCAGCGTCTGGTTCTTCGGCCGGTACGACATCGCCGGACTCGACTTCCTGTTCATCGCCGCGCTCATGAGTGGATTCGTGATGGCCGTCTACGTGCCGATGATCCTCTACATGAATCTCACCAAGCTGCCGAAGTCCGCGCGACCCGGATGGATCAACATCGTGTTCATGGTGCTCGCGTCGGCCATGTACATCGCCTTTGCGGGCTACACCATCTACACCAAGGTCGTCGACGTACTGACATAGCCTGCATTCAAAAAAGGGGACCCCATGGACAAGCAATACGAACCCACCTGGCAATCGCTCAAGAACCACGGAACGCCGCAGTGGCTGCGCGAATCGAAGTTCGGGATCTACACCCATTGGGGCATCTACAGCGTCCCTGCGTGCGGACCCAACGGCACCTGGTATCCGCACAACATGTACCGTCCCGGCAACTCGCAGTACGACCATCACGACAGAACCTACGGCGGTGCGCCGGCGTTCGGCTACAAGGACTTCATTCCCCGGTTCACCGCCGAGAAGTTCGATGCCGAGGAATGGGCGGAGCTGTTCAAGTCGGCCGGGGCGAAATTCGCGGGACCGGTCGCCGAGCACCACGTCGGGTTCTCGCTCTGGGATAGCACCGTGAACGTCTGG
>JAPOYW010000580.1 GCA_026706425.1 Gammaproteobacteria bacterium | reverse complement strand
CGTCGGCGCACCCGGTGCCACGACGCCATCCTCGATGAGCTCAACGGGCGTGTCGCGGTCGAAGCTGTGGTGGGCGCCCGGAAACAACCGGAAGCTGGCTTCGCATCCGACGAGCCTCATCGCATGCATATGGGCCTGGACCTGCTGCGGCAGGCACCACTCGTCGCGGTCGCCAATGACGGCTCGGACGATGGTCTCCCCCACATGCGGCCGTTCGAACTGCTGGCCGCACCAGGGATACGCGGCATACAGGGCGTGCAGCGTCACGCCGCCCGTGTCGATCAGCCGTGCCATGCAGGCGGCGGACAGCACCGCCGAGCCGCCCCGGCTATGTCCCTGGGCACCGATCCGCGTTGCATCGATGTCTTCGCGATCATGGAGCAGCGTGGCGGCCGCCAATACATCCCAGGCGCTTGCCGAAAAGGAATACTGGGCCTGGTTGGCCACGGTGGACGTCACGCCCCGACCGCCGAACGGATCGATGACGCAGGCGGCAATGCCCGCGTCGGTCAGGAGTTCCGCCTTGAAGACATGCGAAGGCGCCACGCCCAAGCTGCCCGGGACGACGATCACCACGGGCCAAGGTCCCTCGCCGGGCGGAAAGAACACACAGCCACGGATCTCCCCAGCTTCCATCCGCTCCGATTCGGTTATCGCCTGGTAGAAGCCCGTCGGGTTCGCGGTCGGCACGGCCACGCGTTCGCCGGCAACGCCGTTGCCGAGGACGATCTCTTCGTCGGCAAATGCCACTGGTTTCTCCATCGAGGCAGGGCACAACCCTCACCGCCGGGTCGCGTTGCAGCTGGCGGTATTGATCCGTTGAGCCGCGTTACAGTCCCAGCTTTTTCCGTTCCGATTCCGTTTGGCCCGTTCCCCGTTCTCCAGATCAGCTGTGTGGCGCACCTCGGCACCGCCGACACGTGCCGGTCCCGATGACCGTGCGCATGACCACCGCCGAGGGGATGTTGGGGCTTTTCGGATTGACCGTCACTTGCTCGAGGCGCGGATTCAGGACCAAGTCCATGTCCTCCAACGGAATCGAACCCAAAAGCACGCTATCGCCCAACACGAACGCGCCGACGAAACACGAGCGGTTCTCGAATCGCACTTGAACAGGGCCCACGTACGGCACCAGCGCGACCTTGCCATCGGCGGTCGTCACCTCGCGGCGTTCCAATTCCTCAAGCTCCAGCTGGAGGGCGATATGCGCCGGTATGCACAGGTTGACGGCGCCGGTGTCGACCAGCGCACGCACTACCATGGGTGCCAGCGCCTCGTTGCGGTGGCGCGGGTTGGAGAGGGTCACTTCGGCGTAGATCATGACCATCGTCAGATACCGTCTCGTCTGCGAAACAACGGTATCACGATGTCGCCATCACGCACCAAGCGAAGCCTTGTCCAACTGGAAATGAGTCTCAAACCGAGCCTCCGAGATCATCGGAGGAGGGCCATTTGGGGGCCAAGACCTTACGAACGGCAGTTTCGTGTTTCAATTGGCGGCTTGTTCCATCGTCGCGAGTGAAGCATGCCCATCAACCCAGACGCCGTCGGCGAGACCGGCGGCCCGGTATCCCGATCCTGGACCTCGAAGGACGCCCTGCTGTACGCCGTCGGCATCGGTGGCGGCACAGACGAACTGCCGTTCACCACCGAGAACACCCACGGCGTCGCGCAGCGCGTCTTCCCGACCTTCGCGGTCATCATCGGGGGCGGCGGATCGCCGATGAACAAGGTGGGGAGCTTCAACCCCGCCCTGATGGTGCACGGCGAACAAGGCATCGAACTGTTGGACGAGATCCCGCCGGACGGCGAGGTCGAAAGCCGCGGGCGGATCGCCGGCATCTGGGACAAGGGCAGCGCCGCCGTGCTCGAGTTCGAGTCCGAGTCCGTGAACAGGGCGACCGGCAAGCCGCTGCTCCGGACCCGTTCGATGCTGTTCTGCCGCGGCGAAGGCGGCTGGGGCGGCGACCGGGGTCCGTCGGAACGGCTGAAATACCCGGACGACGAGCCGACCCACCAGGTCACCTACAAGACCCGCGAGGACCAGGCGCTCACGTATCGCCTCTCCGGCGACCGCAATCCTCTGCATTCGGATCCGTCGTTCGCGGCCCGGGGCGGGTTCGAGAAGCCCATCCTGCACGGCCTGTGCACCTACGGCTTCACGGGGCGGGCGCTGCTGCACAGCCTGTGCGGGGGTGACCCGTCGCGGTTCCGGTCCATGAACGGACGGTTCTCAAGACCGGTCATTCCCGGCGACACGCTGACGGTGTCGATGTGGGCCGACGGCAACCGGGCGTTGTTCCGAACTACCAACCAAGATGGCGACGTGGTCATCGATCAAGGTCTGTGCACGTTCCAATGAGCATCGGCCAATACCGCGAACCAATGGCTGGGATATGATTCCGACCGAACACAACACGGGGGTCGGCCCGTGACCCTGAACTCGCCGCAGAGAACCCTCCTCGCCGTGGCGGTCGCATTGATCGCCCTGTGCGTCGTGGCGCGCCTGCTGCCACACCCACCGAACTTCGCACCGGCGACCGCCGTTGCCTTGTTCGGGTGCGTGTTCTTCTCGCGGCGTTGGCATGCCGGAGCCGTGGTCGTATTAGGGATGGTCGTCAGCGTCTGGCTCA
>JAPOYW010000141.1 GCA_026706425.1 Gammaproteobacteria bacterium | reverse complement strand
CACCGAGAAAGGCCGCCACTACCTGACGAGCTACAGGACCCTCATCGAACCGTTTCTAGGTCCCGGTCTCGGGTCCTACGTTTTCCTGTGGGGTCAGAAGCAGGAACGCACCCACACTTGGTTCAGCCTGTTCACCGAGGACGGCGAGTCCACAACCGCCGTGGATGTCATGCAGTTCGTGTGGACCGGTCGGGCGCCGGCGAACCAGGCACCTGCCCTCGAATCGCTTCGCCTTGCGCGGCGACCCGCTACCGACAGCGTGCGCTTGGCAGCGGGGAAACGCTACACCGCCAAGGTCAAGGCCACGGACCCCGACGGCGACACGCTGGTCTTCCGTTGGCGCATCAAACCGGAGAGCACGGAGACCGTGGTTGGGGGCGACCTCGAGGCGGGGATCGAGGACGTCGATGGCCTGTTCACGGGCGATGCCACACAGGCGGAAGTCGCGCTGACCGCTCCGGGGTCGCCGGGCGCGTATCGCCTATACGTCATGGTCTACGACGGCCAAGGCCACGCAGCCCACGCCAACATCCCGTTCCAGGTGTACGGCAAACGGCGGTGACGACACCGCACAGGCAGGCGGTAGTAGCTCCCGAAGACCGCATCCCCTTCCTCAAGATGGGTGCCTACGGTGCGGGCGGCCTAGCGAACAACCTGTTGGCCGCGGGCAGCAACAGCATGATGATCGCCCTGAACCTGGGTTACGGCATGAACCCGGCCCTAGTGGGGCTGCTCGGCGCCCTGCCTCGTCTGACCGACGCGGTCACCGACCCCGTCATGGGCCACGTCTCGGACCACACGCGGTCCCGGTGGGGACGTCGACGCCCGTACATATTCCTGGGCGCCATCGCCGCGCCCGCGCTGCTCGCCCTGTTGTGGCAGTTGCCGGAAGGACGCAGCGAGTCGTTCTACTTCAATTATTTTCTCATTGGATCCTTCGTCTTCTACCTGGCCTACACGGTGTTCGCCACGCCGTGGGTCGCCCTCGGCTACGAACTCACGCCGGACTACAACGAGCGAACCCGGTTGATGGGCGTGCAGAACTTCATCGCGCAGGCGGCCTGGCTGATCGCACCGTGGTTTCTGTGGTTCATGGCGCGCCCCGCCTTCGGGGACATGCGCGGCGGTGCCGCAACGTTGGCCGTGGTGCTTGCGCTGGGCTGCGCGGCACTCGGAGTCCTACCGGCCATCTTCCTCCGGGAACGTCATGCCACGATCACCCCCCGCGAACTGGACAGCCCATCCACGGCCCCGGACGCGTTGGCGGTCGGCCTGAACGCGGTCACCGGGTTCATCGTCGGCTTCGCCAAGACCCTGGGCTCCCTCGACTTCCTGAAGCTGTGCGGCGCAACCTTCCTGGTCTTCAACGGCTTCCAGCTCGTCTCGGCATTCCAGTCGTACGTGATCATCTTCTACGTGTTCGCCGGCGATCAGGACGCCGCCGGCCACTGGGTGGGCCTAGTCGGCACCGTGTCGGCGGTGGCGACCTTCGGCGTCATCGCGCTCGCGACGTGGCTCGGGACCTGGATCGGCAAGCGACATGCGTTCTTCGTCTGCATCGGCATCTCCACGCTGGGATACGGCTTGAAGTGGTTCTGCTACGACCCCGCCAACCCGTGGCTGCTGTTGCTGCCCGCCCCACTCATGGCGTTCGGGCTGGGCAGCCTGTTCACGCTCATGGGTTCGATGGTCGCAGACATCTGCGACCAGGACGAACTCATGACCGGCGAGCGCCGAGAGGGCATGTACGGTGCGATCTTCTGGTGGGTGGTCAAGCTCGGCATGGCGGCCGCGCTCGCCGCGGGCGGTTTCCTCCTCAACGCCACCGGCTTCGATGTCGCCCTGGCCGGCGAACAGACCGAGCGCACGTTGTTCCTGATGCGGGTCTTCGACGTCACGGTACCGTTCCTCGCATCCATCGTCGCCCTGCTGCTGATCGCGAGCTACGGCATCACGGAACCCAAGGCACGGGCAATTCGAGCGGCCCTTGAAGAACGGCGCGGCGTGCGATGACCCGGGCGGAAGCCGCGATGCTCGTCGCGAAGATGACCCTCGCCGAGAAGGCCGACTTCTGTTCCGGGGCGGATGTCTGGCGCCTGCCCGCGAACAAGCGCCTGGGACTCCCCGCCATCATGCTGACCGACGGTCCCCACGGCTTGCGCAAGCAAGCCACCGACCACCCCGGTCTCACCGGCAACGTGCCGGCCACCTGTTTTCCCACCGCGTCGGCGCTGGCCAGCACATGGGACGTCGACCTCGTGCGGGCGGTCGGGGCGGCGTTGGGGGCAGAGAGCGCGGCGGCGGACGTCGCGGTCCTGCTCGGTCCGGCGATGAACATCAAGCGGCACCCGCTGTGCGGGCGCAACTTCGAGTACTTCTCCGAGGATCCCCTGCTGTCCGGGAATCTGGCCGCGGCGATGGTCGAAGGCATCCAGTCCCAAGGCGTCGGGGCCTGCATCAAGCACTTCGCCGCCAACGACCAGGAAAGCCGCCGCATGGTGACCGACGCCGTCGTCGACGAACGGACGCTCCGCGAAATCCACCTGCGGGGATTCGAGATCGCCGTGAAACGGGCTGCTCCGTGGATGGTTATGTCCGCGTACAACCGCCTCAACGGCGTCTATTGCAGCGAGA
>JAPOYW010000220.1 GCA_026706425.1 Gammaproteobacteria bacterium | reverse complement strand
TTCTTGTTCTGGTTCTGGGCTGTTGTATTGTTGCTCTCCTCCGTAGCGGGTCAGTGCGTCCAAGGCCCTTCGGTCTCTGGTTGCCCGAATCGTCTCCCCGGCCTGCTCCACGTCATCCCACAACTCGTTCAGCGTGTGCTTGTGTTTCACCCGTTGGCCTCGGGCGATGGTCAGCGCCTTGAGCGCGTGCTCCATCGAGGCCTGCAACTGCACGCATTTCATGATCGGGCTTCGCTTCCCGTCGTTCGCGATCTCCCAGTATTCGCCCGCGTGCCCCAGCAGTCGTGTCGCTTCTACCGGTTCGAACTTCGTGTCCTTGACCATTCCTTGCCCGTTCCACGAGTACGTGGGCCCCGTCGGTATGGGTTCGATGTCGGACCGGGTGTAGATGGTTCGTCCCTCTTCCAGCGCGATGCCCTGGATCCGGGTGATGCTCGCCCGTCCGGCTTCGGCCGTCGTCCGGTCCATCAGGACCAGGTCGGCCTCGTAGCCGGCGCCGTCGTTCGGGCGCCAGCGCACGCGCTGCGTTTCGGGTTCGCCGTTCGCGCGCTCTCTGATCACCAGGAGGTCGATGTCACTGCCGGCGGCCATCTCCTTCCGGGCGGCCGACCCGAACAGCACGATCTGCTCGGGATCCAGCTTCCGCACGACCTGGGCGACGGTTGCGTCGAGACGTGTCGTGTCGGGCGCGGCGGGCCGGGTCGATGTCCGGGCCATCGTTGGGGTTCCGTCCCCTTGATCGTACCACTGGCCGGCGACGCATCGCCGGCGTCCGCGCCGAGTGCTGACGGTGCTGAGCGCGGCCGAGTGGGACCTCCCCGACTGTCGTCTTCGCAGCCCCGGCGGTCCCGCCAGCGTCAACTGAACAGCCGTCGAAGCCAGTCTACGAACTGTGTCGCGAGCGGATCCTTCGCGTTCAGGTCGCCGGCGCCGATAGCCGCAGCCATCTTCCGCGGCTCCTTTCGCGTCGCGAGCCACGCGTGGATTTGGGCTCGGAGGATCTTCCCGGCCGTGAACTTGCGGTGCGAGGCCGGGATGTCGTCGATGTAGCGCTGCGCCCGAGGCCAAACGGGGTCGCCGCTCTGCAGCAGTCTCTGGATGAAGTCCTCAAGTTCGCCGGTCGAGCCGTTGTCGGGCATCAGCCAGATCCCCACCCGCGGTTTGCCCTCGACCACAGTCCCCGCCGCCGAGGTTCGGGTCGGCGGGTCGACAGCAGCTTGGCGCAACTGGTGGCCTACCGCTTCCCACCGTGCGTCCAAGTCGTCGTCAGCATCCACCAGAATGCCAAGGGCGATCCGGCCGGCTACCTTGATTTCTGGACCGATTGCGTCTCTGAGTCGCAGGAAGCCCTTCTTGTCGTCAATGGCGAAGTCCGGGATACTCGGCTCGCGGCTGCAAAGGTGCCGAACAACGTGTTCGTCGTCCGCACCTTCAACGAGCAGCAGCCGACTGGGCGGCAAATCCGGAGCCACGCTGACTACCTGACCTCGATCCCCTGGTCGGCCACTGTTCCGAGCTCTTCCTCCGAGTATTCGACCGCACGCACGCGATTCCCGTCTCGCTCGAGTCGCACGTAGACGCCCAGCGCGTCGTGGCACTCAATCGCGGCACGTGCGAACCCGGTCACGCAGTCGCTGCTGTGCGTGGTTGCCAACACCTGCACGTTGTACTGCTGCGCGGCCCGAAGGATCATCCGCCAGAAGTCCCTCTGGACGGAGTAGTGGATCCCGTTCTCGGCCTCGTCGACGACCAGGAAGGCGTCGCGGCTGTTGACCAAGGCGAGCGCGGTCGCAAACAGGCGCGTGACGCCGTCGCCCAGGCTCTTGAGAGGGACGGGGCGCGCATCATCCCGCAGCTTCACTACCACGCGGCGACCTGTCGCGCGGTAGCCCGGCCCCTGCTCCTCACCGACCACGGCAACGCGCTCTATGCCGTGGTCCGTCAGCCGTAGGGCCTGGAGGGAGAGGCCTTCTTCTTCCGTCAGGGTTACGCTGTCCCAGAAGCGGGCGAGCATTCTGTTGCTCGGCAGTCCCGGTCCCAGGGACTCGCAGTCGACGACCGGCCACTTCTCCTCCTCCACCTGGCCGACTAGCAGGTTCCCTGGGTAGCGAAGCCGCAACCAGTTGGCGCGCGGAGCATTCACGACCGGCAGCCACGGCAGGAGCCTTTCGCGACCGCGGTACACGACCCTGATGGCCTGCACGTCGGATTCTCCGGGGAGGTCGGCGAACAACCCCCTCTGGTCCGGCGACCGGTTGGCGAGCGTGGACACCTCGATACGGAGGTCGTCGTCGCCCGAGGTCGGACCAATGATGACGGGCCGATCCGATGTTATGGTCCGGCCGTGAAACAGGGCGCCGAAGTCGGGAGAAGTGACCGCATCGTGACCCTCGTCGACCGCCGCGACGTATTCCTCGCGCTTGTCCAGCAAGTCGTGAAGCGTGCTTCGGCTTCCGCGGGCGGCGTACGTTCTCACCGCATCGAGCACGGTCGTCTTGCACACGCCGTTTCGACCGCCCAGGAGGGTTACGCGACCCAGTCGCCGGATCGAGAGGTGATGGGGTGGACGCCTCCCCCCGAACGGCATCGCAATGTGCCAAGGTGGAGCAGTCAGAACGCACCACCTGAAGGAGG
>JAPOYW010000128.1 GCA_026706425.1 Gammaproteobacteria bacterium | reverse complement strand
GATCGGACGCATTCTGACCCGCACCGCAAACCACGGCTGCGGTTCGCCGGCCACGCTGCTCGTCGCGACCGATACGGAGATGGCCATGGGGGACTTCGCCGCGCCGTACGCCGCGATGGCGTCATTGTCGCGCGCGACCGCAATCGTCCACATGCTGGAGCGGGGCAGCGGGTCGTTGCGGGTCCATCCGGACGACGCAACGTCCATGTTCGAGTTGCTGCCGCAGACCGACGCGGCATGGGTCGTCGAAGCGGAGGCCGATGCCGTGGTGGCGGTGGTCGGTCCTGGCGCGCAGGTCATCGGCGTGCTGGTGGTCGGCCGGCGCTTCGACGACCGGATCGTGCGACCGGTCGACATCCCGTTCCTCGAAGCGCTGGCCTCTGCCGCCGGGCTGGCGCTCGCGCGCCTGCGCTCGCTGAGCGCGCCGGCAGCCGGCTCGCTGGATGGCACCCCGGCACGCGCGTGCCCCGATTGTGGAACCCTGGCGCCGGGCGATCAGCCACGCGCCTGCGCCTGCGCCTCGGACTACGTCGACACGCAGGTGCCGGCGGTGCTGGCCGGCAAGTACCAACTGACGAGGCGCCTGGGAACCGGGGGCACCGGTGAGGTGTATGTGGCCCGTGATGTCCGGCTTCAGCGGGACGTGGCGGTAAAGACACTGTTCGGGGAGTCGGCACGGCGGCTGATGACACTGCAGCCCGAGGCGTGGGCCATGGCGACGCTCGCGCATCCCGCCGCGGCACAGATCTACGGTATCGAGTTCTGGCGCGGCCGTTCCTTCCTCGTCGTCGAGTTCCTGGCCGGCGGGACGCTGGCGGATCGGCTTCGGCAGGGGCCGGTCCCGGAGTCACGGGCGATCGAGGTCATCGCCACCCTGGCGGACGCGCTCGCAGCCCTGCACGACGCGGGCTACCTGCATGGGGACATCAAGCCGAGCAACATCGGGTTCACGTCGGAAGGCTCGCCGAAACTGCTCGACTTCGGCCTGTCTCGCGAAGCGGATGATGTCGTCCTGGTGGGCGGCACGCCGCTGTACTCCTCGCCGGAGGTTCTCTCGGGCCGTCCGTCGGCGCAGGCCGACGACATCTGGTCGCTCTGCGTGGTCCTGTACGAGATGGTGGCGGGTCGACATCCCTTTGCCGACACGCGGGTCGACGAGGTGGCGGGCCGCATCCTCAGCCAACGCATTGACCACCATGCCCGACCGCAGGCAGGTGAGGAGCAACCGTCGCCCGCGCTTCGGTTCGCGGCCTCCGTGCTGACGGCCAGGCGTTCGTCGCGCCCGGCGACGGCGCATGCCTTGACCGACGCGCTTCGCCGGATGGTCGGACCGGGAGAATAGCCCGCCCTCCGGATGCCGTGTCCGGTTTCGGCTCCTCATGCGTTATGCCCCACAAACGCGAGGAGCGGAAGCGAGGAACGTCATGGACTTCGGCAGTCTGGTCTACGACCACCCGGAGCTGGACAAGTTCAGGGTGCATCGTCTCGGCGTGGTGTCGCCCGAGATCTACGAGCTGGAACGGCGCCGTGTTTTCGACCGGTGCTGGCTCTACCTGGGACACGAGTCGGAGGTGCCGGAACCCGGCGACTACGCCCGGCGAGTGGTGGCCGAGCGCCCGCTCTTCTTCGCTCGCAACCGGGATGGCGAACTGAACGTGTTCCACAATACGTGCCCCCATCGGGGCGCCCTGGTCTGCCGAACCGACCGCGGCAACGCCCAGGTGTTCCAGTGTTTCTACCACTCCTGGAGCTTCGACACGTCGGGGGCGTTGATCGGCGTGCCGGACTTCGACGGGTACGGTCCCGGTTTCGAGCTCGCAGAGATGGGGCTGCGTTCGCCGCGGTTCGACAGCTACCGGGGCTTCATATTCGTCTGTTTCGAGCGCGAAACCGAACCTCTCCGCGATTATCTGGCCGGGGCCCTCGATTACCTCGATTTGGTGGTCGATCAGGACGCTGGCGGGATGCGGGTCATTCCCGGCTCCAACCGCTACAGCATCAAGGCCAACTGGAAGCTGCTCGCCGAGAACAGCGTCGACGGCTATCACCTGCCGGCCCTGCACCGATCCTTCTTCAACTACGTGGCGGGCACCGCCAAGGCCGGCGGGCGCACCGCGAAGGGTGACGGCAACCGACGAGGGTTTGGCCGTTCCCTCGGCAACGGGCACGGGGTGATGGAGAATGACGCCTTGTACGGGCGGCCCATCGCCCTGTGGCATCCCAGTTTCGGCGAGGAGGCCCGCGCCGAGATCCAGAGCGTCAAGGACGAGCTCACCGCCCGCCACGGCCGCAACAAGGCGCTGCGAATGTGCGAAAAATCCCGCAACTTGTTGATCTTCCCCAATCTGATCATCAACGACATAATGGCCGTCACCATCCGGGTGTTCCAGCCCACAGGCCCCGCCAGCATGGACGTGACGGCGTGGGAGCTTGCGCCTGCCGGGGAAGCCGGGACCAGGCTGCGCCGCCGACTCGATTCGTTCCTGACCTTCCTTGGACCGGGCGGGTTCGCCACGCCGGACGACGTTGAGGTCCTGGAATCCTGCCAGCACGGATTCCGCTCCGGCGGCGTCGAGTGGTCGGATGTCTCCCGGGGGTTGCACCGCGAGCCGCGGGGCAACGACGAGTTGCAGATGCGATGCTTCTGGCGGCG
>JAPOYW010000477.1 GCA_026706425.1 Gammaproteobacteria bacterium | reverse complement strand
GGGCCTGCTCTCGGCCACATCGACCACGACAACATCCCCCAGGCTCCCTACTACAACACGAAACTGACCCGAGTAGCCGGCGTTGGACGGGGCGCGCCGGCATTCGCACTTCTGCACGAGGACACCAGCGTGGCGCATCTCCAGGGGATTTCGCGCGAACCGAGGTCGGCGTAGGTCAAAGTGGTCTTCAGTCCGGCGTGGCCCTGTCTCCCCGGTCGTTCCACCGTTCGAGGAACGCGCGGATGCGGTCCGCATTGGCACCGAGGTCGTGAAGGCCGACCCGCGATGCCGACCGCAGGTCGACGACGGTCTCGTCGCCCCCGCGGCGAACGCGAATCGCCACGTCGTCTTGAAACCCGAACCAGAACGTGGTGGCCGTCATCTCGACTATTCCTCCGGGGGCATTTTCGCTGACGACCTTCCAACCGAGAACGCGCGCGAGGGCGACGGCCTTGGCCAGGTTCTCGCCAACGCCGCCCGTTGTCCGGATTCCGGTCAAGTCGGGATAGCCCTCCGCCTGCACCCGTGCTTCTTCCTCGGTGTAGTCCAGCAGGTTCGCACCCGGAGCGCTGTTCGCCGCAAGCTGCTCGAATACCGGCGGATCGTCGCGGTCGGTGGTCACGTCGTTGGTCGTCGGCAACGATACGGCCTTCGAATACTGCGGCCCCATCACTACCGCGACAGCCAAGCTCGCCGCAAGGCCGATCAAGGCCGGCATCCGGTCCGCGGGACGGCGGCGCGTGCGGACAAAGACGAGTGCCGCAACACCCAGCACCAGAACGATAGTGGCAAGCACGATGCCGCTGAACACCAATGCCGTGCCCGTCACGAGTCCCCACAGGCCGAAGCGGTGTCCCAATGCCCCGATCGGGAGAGCAGCCAACGCGATCAACCCGACGATGAACACGAATTTCGCCAACATGCCGGGTTTCGCTGATTGTTCCATGCGCCGTGGAGTCCCCGCCTAACGGTTTAACGCATTATGCGCCAAACCGCCGCTGTAGCTCGGGCGTCGCTCTCAAGTAGAATGCGCCTTCTCCACACCGAGTCCGAAGGCAGCGTGTCCACGATCCTCGTCACCGGCGGCGCCGGTTTCATCGGCTCGAATTTCATCCGCTACTGGCTCGCCCATCACGCCAACGACCGCGTCGTGAACTACGACCTGCTCACCTATGCCGCCAACCCGGCAAGCCTGGACGACGTGGTGGAGCACGAGGCCGACCGCTATGCCTTCGTGCGGGGCGACATACGCGACTACGACCTGGCTGTCGCGACTATTCGCGGTCACGCCGTGGACACGGTCGTCAACTTCGCCGCCGAGTCCCACAACAGCCGCGCCGTCGTCCAGCCGGAAGCCTTCTTCGAGACCAATGTCATAGGCACCGTCCAACTCATGAGGGCGGCGCTCGAAGCGGGTGTCGGCCGCTTCCACCATGTCTCGACCTGCGAGGTATACGGCGATCTTCCGCTCGACGCGGACAATGCGTTCATGGAGTCGTCCCCCCTGGTGCCGAAAACGCCGTACAACGCCTCGAAGGCCGCCGCCGACTTGGCGGTGAACGCGTTCGCCGAGACCTACGGCCTGCCGGTGACGATCTCGAACTGTGCGAACAACTACGGTCCCTACCAGTTCCCCGAAAAGGTGATCCCGCGCTTCGTGGTGAGCGTCCTGAACAGCAAGCCGATGACCCTCTACCGCAGCAGTCGACACCGACGCGAATGGCTGCATGTGGACGATCACTGCCGGGCCATCGAAACCGTCATCGAGCGAGGCCGGCATGGCGAGACCTACAACGTCGGCAGCGGTGTCGAGGTGGACATCGAAGGCGTCGCCGACCGGATCCTCGAGGTCCTCGACGCGGACCCGGCGTTGAAGTCCTACGTGCCCGATCGTCCCGGCCACGACCGACGCTACCTCCTCGACTCGTCGAAGATCCGCACGGAGTTGGGATGGCAGCCCCGCATCGACTTCGAGCAGGGCTTCAAGGCAACCGTCCACTGGTACCGCGACAACGTCGACTGGTGGCGAGGGCTCCTCGGTCGCCTGGACATCGACGAGACGGGTTGGCAGCGCCTCGCGGACTTCCAATCCCGGCCCGGGTCTTCCCTCGCGCCAGCCGGGGCCCTCGTCTAAAACCCGTCAATACCGAAAGAACCACCATGCCCGCCCAGTCGATGGAAGAGTTGGTCGCGCTCTGCAAGCGTCGTGGATTCGTCTACCAGGCGAGCGAGATCTACGGCGGCCTGCAGGGCGTCTACGACTACGGTCCGCTCGGGGTTGAACTCAAGAACAACCTGAAGGCCGCGTGGTGGCGTTCGATGGTGTACGAACGTGACGACGTGGAGGGGTTGGACTCCGCGATCCTGACCAACCCCAAGATACTGCGTTATTCGGGCCACGAGGAGACCTTCGCCGATCCCCTGGTCGATTGCCGGCAATGCAAATCCCGGTGGCGCGCCGACCATCTCGAAGGGCAAAGATGTCCAGGTTGCGGATCCCGCGACTTGACCGAACCGCGGCCCTTCAACCTGATGTTCAAGACCAACGTCGGTCCGGTGGAGGACGGCTCCTCCTTCGCATACCTACGGCCGGAGACCGCCCAGTCGATATTTGCAAACTTCAAGAACGTGCTCGATTCCACGTCCACGAAGCT
>JAPOYW010000254.1 GCA_026706425.1 Gammaproteobacteria bacterium | reverse complement strand
CGAATTCGCCCCGAGAATCGCGGCGGGTGGCGACTCGGACAACGTCGAGGGCGGCGAGGCGGAATGAACCGTCGTGCGGGCTTCGCCTTGGTCTTCGCGGTTGCCACCTGCCTCGGGGCATCGGCCATCGACGGTTTCGATTTCCCCGATCCCGAGACCGCCGACCGCTACCAGCGCCTGATCACCGACTTCCGCTGTCCGAAGTGCCTGAACGAGTCCATTGCGAGTTCGGGCGCACCCATCGCGGTGGATCTGCGCCGCACCGTCCGCCGGCTGATGGAGGAGGGCGCCACGAACGACGCCATCCGCGACCACCTCCAGGAACGCTACGGTGACTTCGTGCTCTACGACCCGCCGTTCAAGCCGTCGACGTGGTTGCTCTGGTTCTCGCCCGTGGTCCTGCTCGTCGTCGGACTCGTCGTCCTAGTGCGGGTCGCGCGACGCGGCGCGGCCAGCGAGACGGCATCCGACGACCTCGACAGGGCGAGGCGGCTGCTCCGGGATACAACGTGATGGAGGTCTATCTCGCCGCCTGCGCGCTGGGCGTGCTCGCGGTGGTCGGCGTGGTGACCGTCGCCCGCCGAACCGGACGCGCCCGCGAGCCGGACACCGCGTCCGCGCTGTTTGCCGATCGCCGCCTTGAACTCAAGCGTGAAGCCGACGCCCAGGATCTCGACGCGAACGAGCGTGCCGCCCTCGAGGAGGAACTCGCCTTGCACCACCTCGACGAGTCGGCGCAACTCGGCTCGTCCGACGCCGAACCCGCCGGTCGCGTCCCGCTGCTCCCCCTTGTCGCGGGCTCGGTGGCGATGCTCGTCGTCGCGATTGGCCTTTATGCCGTCTGGGGCGAACCCGGGGCGCCGCTGCTCTCGCGGGCATCGGAGATCATGCACGGTGGCAACCCGAGCGAGATGCGCGCGCTGGAAGATGCCTTGGAGAGTCGTTCGGCCCGGGAGGTCGGGGATGTCAACTCCTGGTTCGTGCTGGGCCACTTGAGAATGCAGTTGGAGGACTACGAGGGTGCCGCCGAGGCCTTTGCCGCGCTTCACGATGTGGCGGGACCGGTCGCGGAGGTCGGTGTCGCCTGGGCGCAGGCCCGATACCGGGCGGACGGCGGCCAGATGTCTCCTGCAACGCGCATTATCGTCGATCGCGTGTTGGCGGAACAGCCCGACCATCCGACGATGTTGGAACTGTTGGCCGTGGATGCCCTGCACCGCGGGGACTTCCCGGAAGCAATCGCGTACCTGACGCGCGTGTTGCGCCAGCCCATCCCTGCGGAGCGCCGAAGGGAACTCGCGGAAGTCCTGGCGCTGGCCCGGACGCGTCTGCCGGACTCGGCGGAAGTCGACCCCGATCCGCCGACGGCCATTACGGTTGCGGTTTCGCTTACGGCGTTCCCGAACGTGGACTCCGGAGCCCCGGTGTTTGTCATCGCCCGGGATCCGGATGCCCCGCGCCCGCCCTTGGCGGTGCGACGCTTGACGGTAGGCGACCTGCCGGCACGCATCGTACTCACCGACGCCGACGCCATGATGCCCGGGCGCAGTCTGTCAGACCTGGCCTCCGTGGAACTGCTCGCACGGGTGAGTCTCAGCGGCTCGCCGTCGGCGCGAACCGGGGACCTCGAGAGCGACGTCGCGACCGGAAAGCCCGGCGGCGAACCGGTGACCTTGCGGATCGAACAAAAGGTGCCGTAGGGGCGGCCCTTTGGTCGCCCGCGACGACGGCCGCGATGGGATTCTGCATCGTGCGCTCGGACTGCTGCAGTCGCCCGGCGTGGTGTCCCTCAACCCGGACGCCGCCGAACGGCGCGATGCCGGACTCGCTGATCCGGGCGATGCGGCGCGCGGGTGTTGTGACGTCGGCGGCACTGGTTCCGCTCGGTCTGGACGTGGCTGCAGGATCGGCGAGAACCGGAGGGCGGCGGAGAATGGCCTGAGCCATAGGTGGTTAGTGCGGTGGTGGCAAGCCATGCGCGGTCGGATGTGGGGGGCTAAGGCGTAGTGAAGGCTACGCGGTTGCGCTGCTCTCCTTGTCGCCGACTCCTTGGCACTGTCCGCCAGGACGAACGGCCGTTCCCACCCTTGCCATCCAGGTTGGCAGCGGCGACGCGACACACACATAGGTGCGAGGGCAACGGGGATTGTGTATGGTCCGCGAAGCCCTACTTGGGGGTTGTCTTCTCGATGTCCGAAGCTGGCATCGATAGAGTGGTTTCGTGCGTGGAAGGGCCGCACCGTTGCGAATTTCGATGGCGACTACGATTGGCAGCACGAACTGCTCACATTGCCCCTAGGTGACGATCCTGCACGGGTGCGACTTCGAGCGAATGGCCTACTCCGTCGGCGTGGACTACCACTGTGCCCGATGCGGTGTTGGCCCGCACAGCTGCCGGCTTGTGGCGCGGTCAAGTTGGTGCACTGCCTTGCACTCATGCCCAACAACCGGATTCGGCCATTCTCCGGTTCGTGGCATTTTCGGTTTGACGCAAGTGAAGTCACATTTCAACCATGCCAAAGACTGAATCGAAACCGCGACTTCATCCTCCTTCTCAGCGGCCAGTCAGCAGACCCGCGCCACCGTGGCGGCGCCACTTCCCGCCGCCGACCTCACCAACCGCGTCAGCGCCAGCCACGGCGGCTGGCGGGCCGCC
>JAPOYW010000257.1 GCA_026706425.1 Gammaproteobacteria bacterium | reverse complement strand
AAGTCCTCGTATACCCGCCCCGTCCAGCCTTCCTTCACCGCCATGCGCTCTCCCTTCGGGCGGCGCCGGCCCCTTGTTCCCGGGCGCCATGACCGGGGCATTGTAGAGCAGGCGGCAGTCGGGCGACACATCCCGGCGCCAAGCTCGCCGCCCGTCAGCGCGCCGGGCGGCGCGAGCCCCACCGCCCAATCGGTCCTGTTTCGACGCGACCCTGCACCCAGAGGCGCCCCGAACCAGAGCGTCAATCTACGAGGGCGGGGTCCCCGCCGAAGGAGGGTGCACGCGGTCCAGCTGCTCCCGACGGCGAGCCGTCGGCAGAACACCGACCCGAAGGTCAACGAGAACGGCGAACCTGTACTTGACCTGCTCCACGCAGCCCTCCAGCTTCGCCCGATCGCGACGTCGTGTCTCGGGGTTGGAGGACTTCTTCACCTCGATGACCAGGAGATTGCAGTCGTCGTTACCCCGGTGATGCACGACAAGGTCGGGATAGACCAGCTCTTCGTCCCTTGCAGGATTCACGCCGATTCGCTTCGGGTCCATGCCGTGACGGTTGTACTCCACGTCCACGTCGTACCCCGGAAAGACGGACTGCAGGTACATGGCCAAGCGAGCGCAGATCGTGCGCTCGTTGGCGTCGTTCTCGAGTAGGTGGAGATCGCGGTGCTCCAATGCGTCGAAGGCGCAACGTACCCGAGCGTCCACGTCGATCACTCCATGCAGCGGCCTGGTTCGGCTGGCGCGCCCCTTGGCGGCCTCCGCGCGACTCCGGCGAGCCCCGCATCGCTCACGGCAGCGAGAAGCTCACCGTCATCGTGGTGGTCACCGGCACGGGCGCGCGATGCTAATCGCGCTCCACGGGCAACGCCTGGCACATCGCCTCCGCTTCGCGCCAGGCGTCCCAAAGACCGGACAACGCCCAGGCATTGCTCTTGACGTCGAAGTACCCCGACGGCTGGACGTGTTCGTCCCCATGCCCGTCGTCCACCAAGGACAACGTGACCTCTCGCCTGCCGTCGAGGGCCGTCCTCATCTGCTCCGTCGTGACCCAGCCCCAAGTCGATCAACGCACGCACGCCCGACATAGAGGGGGCAACGTGGATGATCTTGCCATGCGTGCTCCGTCCGTCCAGGATGACGCCCACGAATCTGTCGCCCAACGCCGCCACTGACTCCTCGATCCCGTGCGTCGGTATGGCGTAGAACGTCGTGAACAGGTTGGCCACACCGCAACGACCTGCCACGAACCGTAGCTGCAGCCGGTCGCCGTGCGTGACCTTCCCGTTGATGGAGGCAAGCACGCTCCTCGGCGGGGATTCCCCGGGCCAAGGCCTGACAGTCCAGACATCATCCGTGCCGGACGGGCTCGTCTCCAGCTCGGTTGGCTCGGAAGCTGCAACTCGCGAGGATGCAGTCCCAATTGACTGAACGTCGCGCCGGAAGGGAACCTCGGGGCGCACGAGCAAGACCGTTGCGGCCACACCAGCAATCGCGACCATTGCGGCGTAGACGCGAAGAATCGGCCGCGTCCCTGGCGGACGCTGCCCTTCTTGACGTTCGGTCGGCTCCCTGAACCCACGCTTGGACCGCTCTTGCTGGCCACGTTCTCAGCGTGCTTGCGCGGCCTGGGCTTGCTCCCGCTCCCACCGCTGTCGCTCGCGACGTTCGGCCTGGTCTCGCTCCCGGCGAACCCGCTCAGCCCGTTCTCGACGCTCCCGCTCGCGGCGCTCTTCCTGTTCAGCCTGCTCCCGGCGCACCTGTTCCGCCCGTTCTTGACGCTCGCGTTCGGCCTGCTCTCTCTCCCTTCTTGTTCGGTCACGCTCGTCGTTGCCGTGACCGTCGCGGAGCGTCTCGTACGCCTTCTGAACCGCCTTGAAGATCCACTCGGCAGTCTTGTCTCCGGGGTTCTTGTCGGGGTGGTGCTTCTTCGCCAAGCGAAGGTACGCCGCCCGGATCTCGGCGTGCGTCGCTCCCGGCTCGAGGCCGAGGACTTCGTACGGATCGACGTCCGGCCGTTCCATTCCGCCCTACTTCAGCTTCAGCAGCGGATAGTCAGGGAACCGCGGGGTGAGCGTGCGGTTCGCGCAGTCGGCGATCAGATCGAGGGCTTCGAGCACGATCTGGCCGATCAGGGGTTCGCTCAGAGGAGGATCGACGACGCAATCCGTGCTCATGGATCGGTTGCCGATCTGAACGGTCACCGGGCCCGCGAGCGGTCGTTCCTCCCGCCGCTCGTCCGCGTACGTCACGACGACAGTGCGTTGCGTCTCCAGGCCCAGGCGCTCGACCACGTTCTGCGGCAGCACGAGCATGACCGCCCCCGTGTCGACGACGGCATCGACGGTCGAGCGGCGGACGTCGGACTCCTGGCCGTAGCCGCGCTCGACGACGGCGCGGTCGCCGGGGTTCTCCAACGCTACCTGGGCGACGATCTCCCCCATGAGGCCAGTCTCCTCGATTGCCGACCGTCCAGGCACCATACCACGCACGTGCCCGCGCGAGGGACGCCAAGCGGGGGCCCACGGTGACGGTTGCGCGCTACGAAGGAGGCGCCGTCATGAGAGCCGCCGGGTCGGATGTCGCCCTCCGCCACTACCGCCTGAGCCGGGTCGAGTACGACCGTGCCGTGGAGGCCGGCGCGTTCGAGCCCGACGCC
>JAPOYW010000114.1 GCA_026706425.1 Gammaproteobacteria bacterium | reverse complement strand
CTCGACGCCGGAGGCGGTGGACGAAGCGGATGACGTCGAAATCATAGTCGTAACCGGCACACGGCTGGCCAAGGGCGACCCCACGTCCTTCGTCTATAGCCTCACCGTCGAGGATTTCGAAGCACGCGGCGTGTCGAGCGTCGAGGAACTGATGCGCACGCTGCCCTGGGCTTATCATTCGATTAACCAGCAGACCTCCGCAATCGACAGCAACGCCCTCGCGCCGAGCGACGTGGACAAGAACCCGAGGTTCGTCGATACCGGGTCGACGGGCCTCATTCTGTTCGAGGTCATCACGGGGTTCGGCACGTCGACGGCGAACCTCCGCGCGTTGGGCTCGGCCAATACGCTGGTGCTCATCAACGGGCGACGTGTCGCGGGCCGGGCGGGGGACGAGGAAGGCTACGCCAACCTCCTGAACGTGCCGCTGTCGGCCATTGAACGGGTCGATGTGCAGTTGGACGGCGGCTCGGCCGTCTACGGTGCGGACGCCATCGGCGGCGTCATCAACTTCATCACCAAGAAGAACTACACCGGCCTCGGGGTGAAGGTCCGCCAGGACATCAGCTCAACCGGCGCCGACAGAACGAACGCCAGCGTTCTGGGCGGCTACGGCTGGGGTACGGGCCAAGTGACAGGGACGCTGCAGCGGACGTCGCAAGATCCCATCGTGAACGCCAAGACCGGCTGGACCACCAACGACAACCGCAGCTTGTTCGGTCCGGAATTCGACGACCGCGACACCACCAAGGGCCAGCCCGGCGTGGTGCGAAGGATCTGCCAATCCCCATGGGGCAGCTACGCTTGCGGCGACAACCTTCAGCTTCCCGCCGGCCACAGCGGCGAGGGCGCAACCGAAGACGATTTCACGACGGACATCATTCCCGTCGACTACGTGCCGCCGCAAAACGGCGAGGACGCCAGCAATACCTCGTTGACGGTATTCGTCGAGCAATTCGTCACCGAAGACTTTCGGGTCTTCGCGGATTTTCTCTACTCCGAGCACGAGGCCTACCAGGAGTACCGAACCGATCTGAGCCGTTACACCGTGCCGGCAAGCAACGCCTACAACCCCTTCGGCGCGGATGTCTTGGTGAGCTACCTGCCCGACGTCGAGGTCCAAGCCGGCTTGCTGCCCGGTGCCTATCACGAATCCAAGAACGAACAGCGCACCATCAATGCCGGGTTCACCTGGGACTTCGTGGACGACCACCAGTTGGAGTTCCACACGGGAAGCTCGGAGTCGGAGAACTTTGGCTGGCAGGTGGGCTACGTCCAACCCAACGTGTTGAAGGATGGCGACCCGGTGAAAGCGAGGGTGGAGGAAGTACTGGGCAGTTCCGACCCCGCCGTGGCGATCAACCTGTTCGGCGACGGCTCCGCCCAGAATGACAATCTCGGCGAACTCGCGTCGCCCTGGATCGGGCCACATCGAGGCGCCACGGAGACGAATACCTACGACTTGGTCGTGCGGGGACAGTTGTTCGCGTTGCCGGGTGGTCGAGTCGGCTATGCGGCCGGCGCTCACCAGCGCGAAGAACGCATCCGCCTCATCCAGGAGGACTATTCCGACCAGCCCGGGCGCCCCGAGACCAAAGGCCTGGAAACACTCTTCGGGGTGAAAAAGCCCAAACGGGATCTCACGGCGTATTCCGTGGAACTCGCCTTCCCCTTGGTTGGCGAGGGCAACGCCCGGCCGTGGCTGCACTCGCTGTTGCTGAACGTGCAGGCACGGCATGACACCTACGACGCCACCGGCGCCGTTGGCGGCGTCACCCGGGTCCGCCAGAGCGGTCGTTGGACGCATGTGGGCGAGCCCAACATCGTCACGCTGACGCACACGCACACCAGTCCCCGGATCGGCGTGCGCTACGAGCCAACGGAGAACCTGGCGATCCGGGCATCCTGGGCGGAATCGTTTCGCCCGCCGGTGTTCAGCGACACGTTCCACATCGTGGAGCCCCGGGAGGACTCGGTCTGGGTGCAGGATCCCTACGATGTTCCAGGCGGACCGCCCTGCCTGCCTTTCGGGTGTCAGGTCCGCAGAGCGACGATCTATAGCGTCGGGGACGACCTGAACCCGGAAACCGCGGACACCTACTCGTTGAGTTTCGATTGGACGCCCGATGCCGTGCCGGGTTTGCGTTGGACCGTGCACTGGTCGAATGTCGACTTCACGGACAAGATCGAGTTCTCCTACAACCTCCTCTTCTCCGATCCGGAGGTTGCGTTCACGCTTCCTTCGATCATCGAGCGCGACGCGGAAGGCAACGCGATCAAGGCGTTCGCGAGGTATATCAACCTGTCCGAAAAGGTCAGCGAGATACTCACCGCCGAACTGGAGTACAGCTTCGTCAACGACTTCGGCGCGTTCAGGCCGAAGCTCAGCTATACGCGGGTGCTCGACGAGCACTTCACGATCATCCCCGGAGCGGCGCCGGTCGACCGCGTGGGCACGGCATGGGGCAGCAACGAGTACGGGCTGGTGGGATCGCTGGCCTGGTCGTTCGGCAGATACGCCGGCGACTTGTTCGTGCGCCATACGCCGAGCTACGAGAACGACCGCACCGGTACCTGCTACGCGGTGGTTGGCCGTTGCGAACGCCTCTACGTCGCCCGGCCGTCAATGACCGTCGACTCGTACACCACTGTCGATCTCACCTT
>JAPOYW010000595.1 GCA_026706425.1 Gammaproteobacteria bacterium | reverse complement strand
CCTCGGGCTGCTGTTCGAGCGCGGCAATCCGGCTGCGGTCATGGCGCCCGACCTCCTCGTGTCGTTCGGGGCCGGCGGCCACGCGCGCTCATCCTACAAGCTGTGGCAGGAGCCGGTGCCAGACCTGGTGATGGAACTGCTGTCGCCGAAAACCTGGCGACGCGACGTCGAGGCGAAGCCGGGCCTCTACGAGGAGCTTGGCGTGCGCGAGTTCTGGCTGTTCGATCCGATCGGCAAGCTGCCGCGCCCGGTCAACGGCTGGCGCCTCGATGCCGACGTCTATGCGCCCATGCCTAGCCTGCCCGACGGCGGCTACCGCAGCACCGTGCTGAATCTCGACCTAGTGGCGGACGGCGACGGCTTCCGGTTCCGAGATCCGGCGACCGGCGAGCTCTTACCGGACCATGCGGAGACCGCCACGGCGCTCCGGGTGTCGGAGACCGCGCGCCGCCAGGCGGAGTCGGCACGGCGGGTGGCGGAGGCACGCGTGGCCGAGCTTGAGGCGTTGCTGCGGCGATCCGACCATCCTTGAATTGCTTTTGCCGGCGCCGCCCGATGTGTGTTCAACCGCAGCCCGCTGTAGTAAAGTCGCGCGCCCACGCCGAGGTGGTGAAATTGGTAGACACGCTAGCTTCAGGTGCTAGTGGGGGTAACCCCGTGGAGGTTCAAGTCCTCTCCTCGGCACCAATCCAAGGTGGCCGGACTCCAAAATCAGCTCGTTCGCATGTCGCCACGTCGGAGGCGACGACTAGAACGGGCGGTCTCCCTTTACCGTGACGCGCATGCCACTGCGGGTCTCGGGGAAGTAGTCCCACATCGCCAAGTGCTGTACGCACCGGTTGTCCCACATCGCGACCGAGTTCTCGCGCCAGCGGAAACGGCACTGGAACCGCGGCTTGGCGATGTGGGCGTAGAGAAAGGCCAGGATCGCGTCGCCTTCGTCCTTGGGCACCCCGCATAGCTCCGTGGTGAAGACCGAATTGACGAAGATTCCTTTGCGCCCGGTGCGCGGGTGCGTCCGGATCACGGGGTGTTCGGCGCGCGGGTAGACCCGGTCGCTGTCGTCGCGACCGATGCGCCGATTCCGATCCCGGTAGTTCGGTCCGCCATCGTGAATCGCGGTCAGGTTGGCCAGATAGGTCTGCATGGCACCAGACAGCGCTTCGTAGGCAGCGTACATGCTCGAGAACAAGGTATCGCCGCCACCGTCGGGAGGTAGCGTGTGCAGGCGGAGGATCGATAGCATCGGCGGTTCCTCGTCGCAGCTGACGTCGGAATGCCACTTGTCGCCGGCCGTGCGTTTCGTCTTCCCGTCAGCGTGGACCTTCAGCACCTCGGGATGGCCCGGCGCCCCCGGCGGCGCACTCGGGTGGATGTGGAGGGGTCCGAAGCGTTCGCCCAACGCCTTGTGCTGATCGAGGTCGAGTTCCTGGTCCCGGAAGAACAGAACCTGGCGGTCCAGCAGCGCTGTTTCGACTTGGGCGAACTGTGCATCGTCCAAGCGGGCGAGATCGACACCGAGCACCTCGGCACCGATCACGGGGGTCAGAGGGTTCACCTTCATGCTCGGATTATAGGCACGATGGCCGAACCACCCTCAATGGCAAATGGTACCCCTCCCCGTGCTGGTCTATGATCGTGCGGTCAACAACGAACAGTGGGTGGGGGGAACACCATGAGTCACGACCTCGTTATCCGGGGCGGCTCCGTCGTCGACGGAACCGGCGCCGAGCCTTACCAAGCCGACATCGCGGTCGACGGCGACCGGATCGCCGAGATCGGCAAGGTCGACGGCAAGGGCAAGCGGGAAATCGACGCCGCGGGCCTGAACGTATCGCCGGGCTTCATCGATCTGCACACGCACCTGGATGCGCAGATCGGCTGGGACCGGGACGTCACGTCGGTAAGCTGGCACGGCGTCACCACGGCGCTGTTCGGGAACTGCGGCGTCACCTTCGCGCCCTGCAAGGCCACGGACCGGGAATTCCTCGCGGGAATGATGGAGACCGTCGAGGACATTCCCAAGCAGGCGATCCTGCACGGCCTGCCCTGGAACTGGGAGTCGTACGGCGGCTATCTCGACGCCCTGGACGAGCTCGGTCCCGCGATCAACATCTGCGGGCTGGTCGGGCACTGCGCGACGCGGTTCTACGTGATGGGCGAACGCGCCGTGGAGGAACCCGCCACCGAGGACGAGATCCGGCAGATCGCCGAGTTGGCGGGCCAGTCGGTGAAGGAAGGCGCGGTCGGCTTCTCGACCAACCGCCTGCCGCAGCACCGCCTGCCCGACGGCCGGTCCATTCCGGGCACCTTCGCGGATCGCGCCGAGTTGCGAGCCGTGGCCAAGGAGGTCGGCGCGCACGGCGGGATCATGCAGACCGTCTCGGACTTCCGCGAATTCGACGAGGAGTGCGATCTCATCGCGGACGAGGCGCGCATGGCGCGGGGAGCGCTCTTCAGCTGCGCGGCGGAAATCGGCACCGAGCGCTTGGACAAGCGGGTGTCCGCGATGCGGGCCGAAGGCCTGAACGTCACCTCGGTGACCGTGCCCCGCAGCGGTGGCGGCGTCGGCGGCTTGTCGACCAACAACTTCTTTCGCACCCCGGCCTGGAACGAGTTGCGGAAACTCGACCTCGACGGACGCGTCAAGGCGATCCGGGATCCCGAAACAC
>JAPOYW010000199.1 GCA_026706425.1 Gammaproteobacteria bacterium | reverse complement strand
GGCGCGCATCGAACCGGTCGCCGCGTCTGCGCGTCCTGTGCGCAAGCAATTCCGCCAGTTCGTCGAATCGGGTCTCGCTGACGTTCGGCCGGTACAGCGGCGGATCGAACAGGACGAGAGTGGAGAAATCCGGTCCGTGCGTGGACGAAGGACTTGCCATGATCGAGGACAGCGAGAGCAGCGCGATCAGCGCGGAGAGCGAGTGGTACACGCCGACCCTGGGTTTCGGGCCGAAGTGGGCGTCGATGGCGTCGAGAATGCGATAGAGGTCGCTGATGAACGTGGGGACGTTGTGCCTATCGATCGGGGTCAACGAATTCCGGCCATGATTCCGGATGTCGTAGACGATGAGATCGAAGTCGTCGACGAGAAGCGACCAGAACGGGTAGTAGAGGTCGACCGCCAGGCCGTTGCCGTGGCTGACGATCAGACGACGCCCTTCGGGGTTGCCGTATCGCCGCAACGCCGTGACCGTGTCGTCCTCGAGCCGGACGTCGCACCTGGACAGCGGTTCGGGAATCTCCCACGCTACTTCCGAGGTCATGGTTCCATGTCACGCGCCTTCGGGCGGTAGTTCCCGGGCCACGGCTGCGGCGAAGTCGTCGTTACCCAGGTCGTCGAGCCGCCATCTCACGCGCGGGTGGCGCGGCAACTGGCGGAGCGGGGGCAGTTCGAAACGCGCTTGCCGCTGGCCGCCCCGGTACATTGGGCGCGGAAGCTCGAATGTTGCGGTGTCCAGGGAGAAGCCCGTGCCCAGCGCCTTGATTACCGCTTCCTTCAATGTCCACAGCTTGAAGAACAGCCTGGTCTTGAGTTCTCCCACGGCGGATGCCAAGGCATCTTGTTCGTCGGGCGTAAAGACCTTCCTGATCTCGCCATCGGGGTCATGGCGGAGATTTCGTTCTTCGATGTCGACTCCAAGGCGACCGTGTGGTGCGAACGCGATCAGTCCGTGGTTCCCGCCGTGACTGACATTGAAGCTTAAGCGCACCGGTGTGTCGCCCACGAACGCCGCGGGCTTGCCGTGTTCCAAGGCAACGAACAGGAGTTCCTCGTTGGCGCAGCGCAAGCGTTCGCAGAGCATGCCGCGCAGGACCGCGCGGCATAGCACGAACTGCCGCCCCGGGCGTGGATGGCGATAGCGCCGCCAACGGGCCGTTTCCGCCGCATCCAGCCACTTCAAGGCAGCGGCTTCGCGCGTTTCGTTGGGCGTTAAGTCAACGTGAACGAGATCCGTGCCGCCGACCGTGCCAAGTGTATGCCACCAGGGGTCGTCGACGCTTGGCGGATGGGAACGGACGCCGCGCGGTAATTCCACTATGTCATTGCCGGAACTGGCACCCCGGGCCGAGGGCCCGTGGGGGCCAGTCCGTTCCCGTCTTAGGCGGTCTGGCCCTCGATGTACTTCGCCAGAGCTCGCATCGTATCGATGTCGGCCAAATCCTCCGGCGGGATATCGATGCCGAACTCGTGGTTGACGAGCTTGATGAATGCAACGGCATCCATGGACGACAGATCGGACTCGCTGAGCTTCAGATCCCAATCGGGGTCGCGCCCGAGGTCCAGGTTCTCCTGGGCGAGGCTGAAAAGGCGTGTTTCGACGTCTGACATATTGGTGGGCTCCCTAGCGTGGTTTGCGGAATGCGTGTCGTTACGCAGCAACGGCAAACTAACACACCGGCGGCGGGACTCGCCACCGTCACCCGTCGACGCAATGTATGCAAATGAGGCACCGGCGCCAGTGGGCACGGTAGTATGGGCGTCCCGGCGCGAGGCGACCGGCTCTTGGCGGAAGGTGATCGATGCGCTCTGCGGACTCCCATGTGATTGAACCGGGTGACCTTTGGCAGGAACGCGTGCCGAAGGACCTTCGCGAGCGGGCACCGCGGATCGTGAACAGCATCGACTCGTTGCGTGGACCGCTCGAAGGCGAGTGGCTGGTCTGCGACGGGATTGGACCCCAACGGGTCGCCGGGTTCGCAGCCGCCGACGTCGACGACCCGCGGCAACGGTCGGCAATGGAAGAACGCGGCTACGGGCAGTTGCTGTCGGGCGGCTGGGATCCCGAGCAGCGATTGAAAGACCAGGAACTGGACGGCGTCGGGTTCGAGATCCTCTATCCGTCGATGGCGTTGCCCATGTTCGGAATTCCCGATTTCGAGCTGCAGTCGGCGGTGTTCGCCGCCTACAACGACTGGGTTGCCGATTTCGCGTCCTATGATCGCAGTCGCCTGCTCGGTGTCGGCCTGGTCTCTATGGACGACGTCGGCTGCGCGGTCCGGGAACTGGAGCGGATCGCGCGCCTCGGTCTCGGCGGCGCGATGATCTCGGTGAATCCCGGCAGGCCGAACTACTCGAGCGGGCGTTTCGACCGGGTCTGGGCGGCCGCCTGCGCGCTCGAGTTGCCGTTGAGCATGCACATCCTGACCGACCGTGGGGGTGCCGGCTACAACCAACGTCCGTTCCTGATGACATGGATCCGGCAAGTCCATCCGATCCAGCTTACGCTGACATCGATGCTCGTATCGGGCGTCTTCCACCGGTTCCCGGATCTCAAGGTCGTCTCCGTCGAGAACGACATCGGCTGGATCCCCTACTACCTCCAACGGCTTGAGGACAGCTTCGAACAGTTCCGCTACCACATAGGCTACGACTCGCCGGAGACGCCAATCGA
>JAPOYW010000525.1 GCA_026706425.1 Gammaproteobacteria bacterium | reverse complement strand
GTCATGTCCTTGATCTCGCGATTGACGAACCAGGCAAGGTAGTAGAGCAACGAGTTGTGCCCGTCGACATGCATCGGCACGATCGGAACGCCGCGTTTGATGGCCAGTGCGAACGCCGTCGCCTGCCAAGGGCGCTCCCAGAGGCCCAACGGCGTCGGACGGGCCAGACGTCCCGACGGAAAGATCACCACCAGCCGTTGCTGATCAAAGGCGCGCTGCGCCTCCCGTAGCGTCTCCCGGGTCTTGGCCATCGTCCGCGCTTCGTCCCGCCACTCCACCGGCACAATCATCTCCGAGAATCCAGGACAGATCCGGATGGCGTCGCGGTTGGCCAGGAAGGTGATGTCACTCCGCACCCGCTTCAGGGCCTCGTGGACGGCAATGCCGTCGGCGATGCCCGCAGGATGGTTTGGCGTCACGACCGCGCTACCCGTTCGCGGGATGTTCTCGAGTCCGGTCGCCGCGACATCCATGTCGAGGGTCGCGCGGAGGTATTCCATCGCGTCATCCCCGGACATCGGCGCGATGATGTCCGCCATCGCCCGGGCCGTGTCGTAGAGAAGCAGCGGGTCGAGCCCGCGCCGCAGGAACGACCACAATGCGGGGTGGCGCATCAGCCGAGTCGCACGCTCTTCGATCAAGGTGTCGATGATGTGGGCCATCGATGGGTCCGCCTCACAACGCCTGGGCGAGGGCCGCGCAGAACTCCGTGGTCGTCGTCGTGCCGCCCTGGTCCGGCGTCAGCGCCGAGCCGTCGGCGTAGACCCGGGCCAGCGCGTCCTCGATCCGGGCCGCCGCAGTTTCGAGACCGAGATACTCGAGCATCATCGTGGTCGACAGTATAGTCGCCGTCGGATTGATGATATTCCTCCCGGCGATGTCGGGCGCGGTGCCGTGGGCCGGTTCGAAGTAGGCGTAATCCGAACCGAAACAACCGCTTGCCGCGAGGCCGAGGCTGCCGAGCAGGCCGCCCGCCGCATCGGACAGGATGTCGCCGTACTGGTTCGGCATCACGACCACGTCGAACCGCTCCGGCTCCCGGATCATCCGGCAGGCGAAGTCGTCGACGATGAACGACTCGAACTCGATGTCCGGATAGTCGGCCGCGACCTCCCGTGTTACGTCCAGGAACAGGCCGTCGGTGGCCCGCAGCATGTTGTGCTTGGTCGCACAGGTCAGTTTGCGTTTGCCATTCCGCTTGGCCGCCAGATCGAAGGCGAAGGAGACAACCCGCTCGGTACCTTCCCGGGTGATCGCCTTGATGGCGTAGCGGCCGTCGCCGAGTTCGTGCAACGGCTTGCGGATCGTGCGGCCAACGAGGTTCAACGCGGCCAAGTCCGCGAGCGGTCCCTCGGCGCCGACGTAGAGATCCTCGAGGTTCTCGCGCACGATCACGAAGTCGATGCCTTCCGGATGCCGCAACGGGCTCGCGCACCCCGGCAGGTATCGGCAGGGACGTACGTTGGCGTAGGTCTCCTTGCCCCAGCGGAGGTAGCCGAGTGCAGCGCCGGACTTGCCGCTCGTCGAGCCGAACAGCGTCGTGTCGGCGGCGTCGATGACGGCCCGGGCCGAGTCCGGAAACGTCGAACCGGCCGCGTCCGAAGGACGCGCCGCCTCGGCGGCCTCGCCCACCTCTGGATAGACCCACGTCAAACCCAGTTTCAGCGAGTCGAGCAGCGCAACCACCGGACGCACCGCCTCCGGCGCGGCGTCGTCGCCCTCGATGACGGCGATGGTCTTGTTCAAACCGGATCCTGAGTCGCTGTCCCGTTCGAGCAGTCTGTCGATTTGGCGCTTGGGCGGCAAGTGGCGCAACGGTCGGGAAGCACTACCGGTTGAACGCATCCGCGATGCGTTTGCTCTCGGATTCATCGAGTCCCGATTCCTCGGCGAACCGGGGCCAGCCGTGGAGGGCGGTCAGAATCTCTTCCGCGCATGCGCGCATCCATGGTTTGCTCAGGCCGAAGACCTTGCCGAGTCCCGGTGCCTCGCTGGGCCGGGGCGGCCGGGGCCCGTAGCCGAAACCCGCCGCGTGGTACTCGCCGACAGCCAAGTTCGGTACCAAGTCGTACGCCGGGGACAGGCGATAGCCGTCGCCCCGGTGAATCAGGCTGAAGTTCCGGGCGTGGTCGTCGATGTTGTTGATCGCCCGGTTGAAGAGCGCCAGCCGTGCCAGTTGCTCGAGGTCCGCCTTGATGGCGACCGAATACCGGGAAAGCAATTCGGCGACCTCGTCGTAGCGGAACGCCAACCCGGAATCACGCTGGCTGGATTCTTCCTTCCGCAGTGCGTTGACGGTCACGAGGTGACGTCGATGACCGTCGGGCGCGATATCGAAACGCTCAAGCAGCAGCACGTCGCGACCGTTGACGCCCTCAACGACCTTGCCTGGCGCCACCTCGAGGCCGGCCGCCCGTGCCATTCCCAGGCACGCGTGTTCCACACGGGCGTTGTTGTAGGGGTCGCCGGACAGGCGGTTGAATTTCGCCAGGCAGTGGATATCTCCGTTCGTGACCAACGCCTTGGGCCTGGCGCCGCCGACGCTGCTTCCCGCCTCGGCCAGATGGACGAGTCCGAACTCGCTGGGGTCCACCGACTCCCAATCCAACGCATCCACGTGCGCCGCCGCCCGCTCCGCTTCTGCCAACGCAGCGAACGGCAGGCCAAGTTCGAAGCGGGGGTCATCCCC
>JAPOYW010000661.1 GCA_026706425.1 Gammaproteobacteria bacterium | reverse complement strand
GGACTGGAGAAGGTTGGGCGGATGATTGGGACACTGAGGGAACGTCACTCCGGCGGTAGTGTTAGTTGGGCCGACCTGATCGAAGCGGGGCACGAGGTGGACGCGCAGATAGATGCGGTCGTGGATGGCATTGTACGTCAGAGAACCCTGCCCGCGTTCAGTGCATCGGAAGCAGACGTCACGAGGCTTGTCGATGGCCATGACGGTCGGCCTCGTTACCAGACACGAGTCCACGTAAGAAACCATGGCTCGACTCCCGGTTTTGTCGGCCTTCAAGTCGTCCCAGTCCGGTACGACGCATTGGCACGGTCGACCACTAGGCCCGTCCGAATTGATGGCGATAGCGCTGCGGAGATCGGCTTGTTGTACCCCCATCCCCCAGAGTCCGTGATCATTGAAACCTACCTCGCGGAGAATCGAGGACCCTTATTCGTGCACGTCCCGACCTATGACACGGAGGCGGCAGTTCACTCTCGCGTGCTGGACGGACACCAGCCGAGCAATTGGGAGCCGGACTGGAGCAATTGGATTGTCGTGGACGATCTCGACGTTGACTCTCGCGCAAGTTCCGCCGGGAGCGGTGTTCGGAAGACGGATGAATGTTCGTTGGTGGACTTCGACGCCGGTGTGCCGGCGTACTCTCAATTTGAACGGTTCATCGGCCAGTGGTCACGCGAGGCGTCGCGAACGAGCTGGGGTAGGTATCGAAAAACCCACCTTAGATCGGAGCCAGCCAATGGCCAACAGCGTGTAACGTTTTCGACGACTTTGCCCAACGCGGGTGCCTGGACGCTAGCGTATCACCTTCCCGCAGGCGTCGGGATACCCGGGCGGATCCGCGGAGAGTCCGCGACAGAAGCGCTGGGAACCTACGACATGACAATCTCCATGCAGGACCGAGATATTGGAGTCAGGTTCAATGCGTCGGATGCGGAGGGAGGCTGGAACGAAATTGGGCGTTTCCAACTGGATGCAGGTGTCGTCGATGTCATCGTGAGCACTAATACAATTGGAGCGTTGCTAGTTGCCGACGCCATACGTTGGCGGTCAAGAAAGATAGGGTACGTCAAAGTCAGATTGCCGACGCAATTGGAGGTCGTTTTGTGAGGACTTGGTTTGGGGTCTGTGTGTTTTCACTCGCCGTTGTTCCCGTTGGAGCAAACGATACTAGGGAGAATGAGGAACTGAGAAACGCAATACAGCGCAGTATTCCACACCTCACCATCGCGAGTTTGTCGCCTTCTGAAGCTGCCGGCGTTTGGGAAGTGACGACGATGGAACAGAGCGCCGTTTTCTATGTCACCGAGGACGCGGAACATCTGTTCGCAGGTGATCTCTATGCTGTTTCGACAAACGGATTAATCAACCTCACGGAACAGCGACGAGCCACACGCATCCGCCACCAGATTGATCGAGTGAACCCCGACGAAACCATTACGTACGCTTCACACGACGCGCAAGCCACAGTTGTTCATGTATTCACTGACGTTGATTGTATGTACTGTCAGCAATTTCATCTGCATGTAGCCGAACTGAACGCCCATGGAGTCGAGGTGCGTTATTTGGCGTATCCTCGTGATGGCATATTGTCGGAATCCTACGACAAGATGGTATCTGCTTGGTGTTCCGAGAGTCCAGCGGCGGCTTTCACTGATTTGAAGACCGGAAAGGCTATCGAAGACGTCTCATGTGAGAGTCCTTTGCCTCGACACCTTGAGCTCGGGAGATTCATAGGAATCGAAGGAACACCGACGATTGTGACTGATAGCGGCGAACGAATTCCTGGATATACTCCACCGTCCGAACCCTTGAGGAGACTTGGAATCGACAACTAAGGACCCCCAAGGATGAGGCAAGTTGTACCGTGGACAGGCGGACCTTCGTGGAGTGTTAGCCCAATTCAGTAATGTCCCCTTGTTGGCGGCATGGCGGCTGTGGGGATGGGCGATGGAGGGCTGCCGTTGAGCAGGCGGGAGGCGGATCGCCTGGCGGTGTGGGGCTACTACGCGAGCGGCAACACCAACGAGGCGGCGGAGTCGAGGTGTCGTTCTCGGACGACGGGACGACCTACGGCGGGGCGCAGACGGTGCGCACCACGGGGCTGCTGGCGGGCGACGGCGAGACGCTGGACTTCGCGACGTGGCGGCGCGCGACGCACGTGCGGGTGCGGGCGACGGACAACGCGCACGGCCTGGGCCGCGACGGTCCGGGCGGCGACCGGGTGGGCTTTGATTGGCGGCCTGGCCGGCGCCGGCGAGACGGCTCGACTTCGCCATCTGGCCGGAGTCCTGAGCCGTGTTCGGCGGCGAGACGTTCATCGAGCGCCTCGGCGACGACGGCGTCCGCGTGCTGCGCGCGGCGAACCCCGGCTGGCTCGACATCGTCCTGGACGGCGACAACGAGACGATGGTCCGGGGCGTGGCGGTGTTCGCCGGGCGGCGGATCTGAGCGAAGCGGGCGCCGGCGGGCGATGCCGACGCCCGGGGCCGGGCCTGCACGAAAGCGCACGCCCCGTACGCACGTTCGGGCGGATCGCCCATCGGGGGACGGGCGGCCAACGACGGGACGTCCAGCGGCGGTCGACGCCGTAGATCGGTACCGAGAGTGCGCAATTTTGAGTTGACATTGACGGGTGCCGAGCGGAATCGCGGGTCACTACTCCGGTCATCCTATTCGCACCCGTTCCGTCCTC
>JAPOYW010000136.1 GCA_026706425.1 Gammaproteobacteria bacterium | reverse complement strand
CCCGGACACGACCTCGAACATGTCGTTCGCGGGATTCACGCCCACCGCGGGACTCATCGACGACGAGTTGAGGACCGCCGCCTGGGACGCCCAGTTCCGCGAGGCGGCCGAGGTTGCCCACCGCGAGCTGCAGCAGTTGGTGGGCAAGGAGTTCGGCGTGTCCTGGATCGACCGCTACGGTCTCAGCGACACGCTTCCGAGTGCCGCTGGGGCCGATTCCGGGGAGGAAGAAGAGGAGCCGCTGCTCCCGGCCCGCCTGCGCACGGGCCAGGTGGTGCTCGAACCCGGCGACCATCCGTTCGGCTCCCGCTACGCGATCCGGCGCAACCACCTGCGCATCGAGCCCTCCATCTACCTCGACGCGCTCGTGCACGACTTCATCGCCTTCGGGGGGCGCATCGAGATCCGCAGGTTCAGCGAGCCGCGCGAACTGGTGGCGCTGGACGAGCCGCTGGTCGTCAACTGCACCGGGCTGGGCGCGGGCGAGCTGTTCGGCGATCCCGACCTGCTGCCGCTCAAGGGGCAGCTCACCGTGCTCCTGCCCCAGGACGAGGTCGACTACGGCATTTCGGGCGAGCTTCCCGAGGCTCCGCCCGGCATCCTCGGCATTCACATGCAGCCCCGTCGCGACGGCATCGCCCTCGGGGGCACCTCCGAGCGCGACGTGTGGTCGCTCGAGCCCAATGTCGAGGCGATGCAGCTACTCGTCAGCGCGCACATGGCGGTCTACTCGGCCATGCGCACTTGAATCTGGCGCCCAACTCGACGCGTCCGGGGCTGAACAGTTCGGGCTGCGCAACCGCATATGGCGCGAAGAGGGAGCGCCGCCGTGCTCACGGACCACTTGCTGCGCCGACCAGCGTGCCCGGCCCACGATTCGGCACGGCTTCCAGCTTCGGGTCCAATGCTCGTCGGTTTGCACGTGCCCCAGGCGCACGCTCTTGCAGACGCTGTCCGGAAACTCGGACGCTGGAAAGCCCCGTTCCAGCCGCAAGACGACACCCTCTCGCTCGCCGCCCAGCAAGGAAGGCTCCCCGTGGGCGTGGTCGAGAAACGTGCGTATCTCCGCGACCGAGCCGAAGCAGCCCCTGAAGAGCACGGGCACGACGGGTATCCCGAGCCGCTTCGCGTACGCCTCTACGTCGGTGAAGGCGACGAACGCGCCACCACGTCGCCGTAGGGCGAAGGCGTAAAAGGTGCGGTCCTCCGCTACCGGCTCGTAGGCGATGCTGTGCACGCCATAGATGTCTTCCCCGTAGAGATAGACGTCCGGCTCGGTCACCTTCCAGGCGTGGTGCTTCTTCACCATCGCCATCCACTTGCCATCGGAAGGGGCCGACACACTCCGCGAGTACACCCTGCCGGCGTGCAGAAGCGTGTTGCCGCCGTCCAGTTTCTCGGTCACCACGACGGCATCCCCTACGAAGCTATTGGGATCCGCGTGCACATCGTCGCCCCGGCCGAGCTCCGGTGACCACGGCCAGTACGGCGTGCTGGGGTACTTCCGAAGGGTCGCGAAGCCGACGTTCGCGTTGCTACGGCTAGTCATGGCGAGATCTCTTCGTGGCGTACTCCGGGCAGAGCTGGGTGACTTTCACGCCCAAGCCATCCATCAATGCGCCGTGCTCGCTCCAGTCACTGTCGGTCGCGTTCATGACATCCGCGTCTGCAACGATCGCGACGGCCAGGAACTTCCGATCCGAACGGTCGAACGCGTTCTCTGGTAACTCGACGAAACCCCGTCTGTCGTCTTCGGACGGCGTCACCGCCACTCTCTGCACTCGTTCATCATGGTACTGGTTGTAGAACAAATGCTTGAGAAACGCATCCCCCACGCCTGGCATTCCCGAGAGACTCAGCCGCCCCCGGTACTCATCGAGGATGAGGCCCTTGTCGTCAATCGCCACGATCCCCCGTGCGGTCAGACTCCGCAGCCGTTGCACGCATGTCAACTGGCATCTGGTGTCGATTCCGGTGCCGCGCCCGTTGGCAACTATCGCCACGTTGGTGTCCACGACGAAGGCCGTCATCCGGTCTGCTCCAGCTTCCTCTTCAAGGAGGCCTCGGTGATGGCCGCGATCTCCCCCATTTCGTCGCCAAAGAAGTGCTCTGGCCAGTTCTCGATCTCACCCCACTCGTTCAGGCGCAGATCGTCAAGCTGCGCTGCGCCTCTGTTTGAAGACACGAAGTACAGCTTCACGTCTTCGGACGATGCGCGTTCTTCCGCCACGCGGCGTTGGAGCCGGCGCATCAGGTGCTCGCTGTGGCTTTCCACGACGATCCGCAAGTTCCGCACAGTGGCGACGTTCAGCATGACGTCCGCAAGGCCGCTCTGCACGGCCGGGTGGAGATGAATCTCCGGTTGTTCCATGAGCACCGTGGAACCCTCTGGGACGTAGTAGAGCAGCACTAGCGCCGGTAGGACTTGGGAGACGCCGAAGCCGACCTCCGGCAGCGCCGTGGGTACGCTGAACGGCGAGGTCTTGACGATGGCCCGATAGAGGTTCGTTCCCGTAGCGATCTCTTCGAGACGGAAATCCCGAATCAGACCCAGCTCATTGAGCCAGTAGGCGATGATCTTCTGGAACGGTATTTTTCGCACACCTCGTGCCCGCGGGCGGAGGCGCCTCATCATGTTGTCGCGAGTGGCCGTCAGTATCGCGTCCACCGCCCGTTCGCCACGTTGTCCGACATCGTCGGG
>JAPOYW010000276.1 GCA_026706425.1 Gammaproteobacteria bacterium | reverse complement strand
GCGATCTTGGCGACCACAGGGCGATTCAGCTTGAGAACGACAGCACGCACATCGACGCTGTGGAAGGTCAGTGATTCGAGCGGCATCTAACGGGACTCCATCGGAATTGCTGAGGCTCTCGGCCCGTGATCGAGCATTTGGCTTGCGGGATTGCCCTACGGGATTTTTGCCGGGCCAGAGTATCCCAGTTCGTCGACAAGTTGGCCGGCTCTTGGTCTGAGCAACGATCGGCAAGATAGCTTGCTGTTTTTCTTTAATGAAGGTTGGATGAGAGCTGCTTGCCGAGCCCCTTGGGCTCGCGTGGCGGGACGGGCCACAGCTCGGTCAGCTGAGTCTGGACGGCAAGTTCTCGCACCAACGGTAGGCGCATTCGTGACTTCTTGGGCGAACGCCGGCGAGCCGGCAACGTTCCCGCTTCCTGAAACTTCCACATTACGTTCAAGGAGAGAATAGCGCTGTCTTAGGCCTGAACCTGGGAACCCCTACTGATGAAGCATCACAACGCCCGCCGTGCCGGTCAGCAAGGCGATCTTCGTTGCCGATTGGTGGTTTCAATTGTTCCGGGCGACCAGTCCGGCCGCTTCATCCGCAAGGCGTGTGATTTCATCGAACCTGGACGCCCGCACGAGTGCCGGACTTACGATCCAAGTCCCACCACATGCGAGGACATTGGGCAGTGCGAGATAGTCGCGGAGGTTATTCGGGGCGATGCCGCCGGTCGGCAGGAACCGGATCGAGGGATACGGACCGGACAGCGCTTTCAGGAACGACACGCCGCCGCTGGCCTCGGCAGGGAAGAACTTGACGGCCTCAAGACCGAAGCCCATGGCCTGTTCGACGCCAGTCGGACTGTTGATACCGGGAAGGATTGGCATATCAAGCTCAATGCAGGCTTCGACGACTGCGGGATTGAAGCCGGGCGTGACGGCAAATTGGCTACCGGCCCGGTAGGCCATTTCCACCTGAACGACATCGAGGACTGTCCCGGCTCCCACCAGAATCTGCGGCAGTTGCTCTCGCAGGATCTTGATTGAATCCGCCGCCGCTTCTGATCGGAACGTGATTTCAGCAACGGGCAAGCCGCCAGCCAATAACGCTCTCGCGAGAGGCAGTGCAACTTCGCAGCCGTCCAGTTCGACGACCGGCACTACCCCAGCCCTGCCGAGCCGAGCCAAGACATTCCGTGCATTGTCGGTCATGGATGTTGATCCGAGTTAGGCTTGAATCGGGACGGCTCCGACCGGGTGTTTGACTGCCAGGACCGGACGTTCATGTCAGCTGCGCGCAATCAAGGCTCCCGACTCGCCAACCACCCGGAAGGCGATCTGGTGGCCGGCCACGAGGCGTCGCACTTCATCTTCGCCGCGAAGGAATGCCGCCAAGTAACCGCCGTTGAAACTGTCTCCGGCCGCAGTCGTATCGACGACGTCAGGAGCGGGAGCGAATGCGGGATGCGCGCGGCGCGCGAGCCTCGGCGATACCGGACCGAGTTCTCCTCGCTTGATGGCGCAGGCATGCCAGTCTGAAGTGGCGAAGCGCGAGATTACGGCGTCTTCGTCCGCATCGCCGAACAAGGCGATTTCGTCGTCGACCGAGGGCAGTGCAATGTCGGCGACCTGCCACATTTCGCGGACGGAGCGGCGCGCGGTCTCACTGTTCTCCCAGAGCTGCGGCCGGTAGTTCGAATCGAAGGCCACATGGCACGCGTTGCGCCCCCGCAATTCGCGCAAATGCGCGATGAGGCGCCGGCGGGCAGAAGGATGCAGGATGGCCAACGTGATGGCCGAAAGATAGACAATCCTTGCGGCCGGCAGGGAAGCAAGGCTCTCGCCGGATGCGAACAGTCGGCGCGCCGCGGAGTTGCTGCGCCAGTAGTGAAAGATTCGTTCGCCGGTGCTGTCGGTCGACACGGTGTAAATGCCGAGGTTACGTTCGCGATCGAAGCCGACCTGGGAAACATCGATCCCCTCATTCTTCGCTGCGCTCAGGAAGGCGTGGGAAAGGGGATCACGGCCGACGCGCGTGCAGTAGCCGATGCTGGCCGATGGGTCGGATTCCCTGGCGCAATAGACCGCGGTGTTGAACGTGTCTCCGGCAAACCCGACGCGGAAGCCGCCCGTCGGATCTTGTCGGACCTCGGCCATGACTTCGCCGATGGCGAGCAGATCCACTGTCACGAGTCCGATGCGGTGGCAGACATGCTCGGTTCCCAGTGCCTCGTTAGGTCATTGTCGCAGTGTGACACCGGCCGGACGTCATCGTCCTGCGTCCGTTCTACAGCATCTTCGAACAAGCGATCGATCGTATCGACGAGCCGCTGCCGTAGAGTACCTCTGCCGACCCACATGCAGGTCACTCGAACCCAGCGGCTTCCGGTTGCGTCTCCGCCGACGGCTTCGGTTCGCGAGCGCTCCCCCCTTCTTCGCACGCCCGTCCCACCGCCCGTGGTTCGCCTAAGAACGGATTTCGCGGCAGCGCGCATCACGTCCCGGCGGTTCAGGTGAGTGTCAACTTGTTTGCCAACCTGCCAATAATGCCTGTCTCAAATATGAGGACTCTTGCACAAGGATCGCATTGAATGGAGAGTTTGTCGTTTGTCGTTTGTCGGTGGGGTTTCGCAACCACTGATCTCGGCATCCTCTGATGACGTGGCGAGAATGATTTCTTCGCGATCGGCGGCTACTTAGGCGGGGGCAATCATCAGAAAAACGACC
>JAPOYW010000544.1 GCA_026706425.1 Gammaproteobacteria bacterium | reverse complement strand
CCGAGGACGTCGTCGTCGACGACCCGGGCGCCTTCACCGACATCGACACCCCGGAAGACTACCGCCGCGCGTTCGGCGCCCCGCCGCGCCCGCACCGTTGATCCGCGGGCTCGCCCTACGTACAATGGAGCTTCGCGTGGGCCAGTGGCGCAGTTGGGAGCGCGCGTGAATGGCATTCACGAGGTCACGGGTTCGACCCCCGTCTGGTCCACCATCCCCGCCACGCAAGTAGCTGAACACCGGTCCGATGACCAGGAATCTGAACGGCGGGTCGGGGCGTGTTCCCCCGCCGCCGCGACCGCGCGCCGGCGGTCCGCGGCGATTCGTACGCGAGTTGCTGCTCCGGATCTTCTGTGATCTGGAGCACGAGGCCTGGTACGACGTCCGGCCCGTGCACGGGACCCGGTGGTACGTCTGGGTCCTCAAGGACGCGGCCGGCAAGGTGATCACGTCCTGCGGGGTGGGTCGGCACGAGGTGCGCGAGTCCGCGGCGGCGGAGGCGGAGAGTTTCTTCGGCGGAGGCAGCGACTCGAGGCGTGCCGTGGAGGGGCGCCGACGGCGCAAGGCGAGATCCCGCAAGGACAGCCCCGCTGCACCCGAGCATCCCGGTCAGAGCTTCGCCATCCTGTTCTCCCGCTGAGCCATTTATAAGGATGCGCCCGTTGCGATCCAGGATCGCAACGCGGTCCTCGCCGGGAATCGCCCTCGGTCATCTGGTCCAGCGTGCCCGCGCGGTGGGAGTACAGGAGAAAAACGACCAGGACCCTAATGGACCCGGGCGGGCGTGCCGAAAACCCCGGGCGAGGACCTGACCCTGATGCCCCTGCCGACCCGAGACCGACGCCGCGCAGATGCCGCCGCGCCGGGCGCGTTGACGGCGAGGAATAATGTGTTACGATGCTCGGCCGTGCGGGGTGGTTCCGTGCAGGCGGCTCGGGGGCGGCGGGGGCGGTCGGAATCGGGAGAATCCCGATTTTTTCGTGTTCCGTCGCGATTGGCACTGGGCCGAGGATGTGCTATGCTCCGCGGCGTTGAGGTCGGTTTCCAGGCTGGTGAATCGTTCGGGTCCCGTGTGGATAGGTGTCCGGGGCCTGCCCGCGTCCACGGAGGCGGATCGAGCCGTCGAAGTGCACGCCGTGTTGCCAGCTCTTTCGCGCGCCTGTCTTGGAAGCCGGAATCGGTCAGTCGGCCAGCGATGGCCACGGGCTCGCTGAACGGCGGGCCGACGCTAGCTTCAATGGGAGGAGGCCCGTGAGAGAGATCTCGGCAGTCACCGTTCGATCGTTCTGGAGGAGACACATGATGACTACACGGCGTTCCCTTTTCGTCTTCGGCGCGATGCTGGCAGTCGGGGTGCTGCTCGCGCCCCACGCGGCCGCACAATCCTCACCGGTCACCGCTGTCACGGTGGACAGCACGACCTCGACCACGATTGAACTTGACTGGACGACTCCGGTTGGTGCCGTGGACGAGATCCACGTAGGGTGGATAAAGGAGAACGAGGCCGGGGATGCGGTTGTTCCGGTGAACCCTGAGCCGGCCATGATCACGAGGGGCATCGGTCCCAGTGTGACGACCTACACGATCACAGGCCTGGAGCCTGAGACGGAGTATGTTGTTGGGGTTCGTACGCAGGTTACGGGTTCGGCTCCTGGGGATTGGGTAGAGCCTGCTGCCAACCCGACGACGAGGGAGGCGCCACCGGAGCCCGAAGCGCCCGACGCTCCCGACGCTCCCGTCATTTCGGCCCACCCCGCCTGGAATTGGACGATTGATGTGCACTGGGATGCCGTCATGGACGCCGACGAGTACATGGTGGAGTGGCGGAAGGAGTCGCAGTCCTACGGTGCTGATGCTCGGATGGTCAAGGAAACGGGCACGGACTACGTCATCCCAGACGCCGATGCCGACACCGTGTACATGGTACGGGTCACCGCGTCGAACATGGGTACCTCCGGGGACGCGTCCGACGAGGTGACGGTACGGATGCCGACGCTCATAACCGAGAAGCCGATGGTCACGCTCACTGCCGGCGACGCCGAGATCAAGGTGGAGTGGACGGCCGTCACGGGTGCGACCAAGTACTGCGTCGAGTGGGGGACGGGCGATCGGATCGTTCCCACCGGCAATGAGCATTGCACGGGCAGAGGCACCCACCGAACCAGCGGGGAGCGCAGTTACACGATCACCATGTACGATGGTGCGGCGCTGAAGAACGGCACCGAGTACGTGGTGCAGGTTACCGGGGACAATGCCGCGGGCGCCGGGCCCACCTCCGACAGGGTGAAGGCCACGCCGACCACGGTGGGGACGACTGCGCCGGGTGCCCCGGCGATCAGCCTCATGTCCGGCGACTCGATGCTCATGGTGTCGTGGGATGCGGTCGATGGTGCCACCAAGTACAAGGTCCAGTGGCGGTCCGCGGCGCAGTCCTTCGGGGCGGCTGACCGGACGATGGAGGTGATGGACGCCACGAGCCACGACATCACCGGCCTCATGAACGGCACGGAGTACATGGTGCGCGTCGCCGCGGGGAACGACCATGGCTACGGCGATTGGTCGGGTGAAGCGACGGCCATGCCCATGATGCCGACGCCGGCGCTCCCGGTGTTCGGTGTGCTGGCCCTGGGTGCAGGGCTGGTGGCGGCCGGTCGGCGGCGCCTGCGGGCGCGTCGGGAGCCGCGGCTGCTGAAGTCGTAGTCGTTCTTCGAGTTGTGTCTTCTGAG
>JAPOYW010000435.1 GCA_026706425.1 Gammaproteobacteria bacterium | reverse complement strand
GCAACCAGGAGGCGTCCCGGGGTGCCGTGGCGCGGCTGCGCGGCGGTCGCCGCGACGGCGGCGGTGCCTCGAAAAAGTCGAAAACAGCGCTTGCGGAGCCCAGAACGATGGTGATAGAGTCCGGATAACGCGGGTTAAACAAATGATTTTATTGTATATTTTGAGGGTTGATAGGTAGTTTTACGTAGTTTCCATTTGTGGCGTGCCGAAAGCCGTGGCAGGTATCGAATAAAGAGGGCTGGCACCCGCCACAGGATCCGTTACTAGGAACCCTGCGTCGTCGCGGCAATTCGCGTCGTCACCGCTCGCCCGGTCGACCAGGCCATCTGCGCGGGCGACCACAAGGTCGCTCCTACGACTCCAGCGCGGGGCGTCAGGCCGTCGCCTCTTTCCGGTCCATCAGGTTCGCCAGCCGGCGCGATACGGCTTGGGGCGACCCCGTGCGGCGGGCCAGGAGCGCATAGAACGAAGGCACGACGAAGAGGGTCAGCAAGGTCGCCAGCGAGACGCCGGAGAACACCACGATGCCGAGCACGATCCGGCTCTCCGAACCGGCGCCCGTGGCAAGGATCAGCGGGATGGATCCCATCACGGTGGAGATCGTGGTCATCACGACGGGGCGCAGACGGATGCTTGCCCCCCAGATGATCGCCTGCTCGAAGGACCGTCCCGCATCGCGCATCTGGTTGATGAACTCGACGATCAGGACGCCGTTCTTGGACGCGATGCCAATGACGATGCCGATCTGGCTGAAGATGTTGATCGAGGACCCGGTCAGATACAGCCCCAGGAGCGCACCCGTCACCGCCAGGGGTACGGTCACGAGGATCACCAGCGGGTGCACGAAGCTCTCGAACTGGGCAGCGAGTACAAGGAACACCACAAGCAGCGACATCGCCAGCAGGAACGCCAGCCCGCCGCTTGCCTCCTTGTACTCCAGCGACTCGCCCTGGTAGTCGATTCGGGCCTGTCCCGGGAAGGACTCGCGCACGACCGGTTCCAGGAACGCCAGTGCGTCGCCGAGCGCCGTCTCTCCTCCGAGGTTCGCCGAGATCGTGATGGACCGCAGCCGGTTGTAGCGGTTGAGCGTGCCCGGTCCGGCGCGTTCTTCCACGCGGATCAGGTTGGCCAGCGGCACCAGTTCCCCGCTCCGGTCGGAGCGCACGTAGATGTTGGCGAGATCCGCAGCCGAGGTGCGCTGGTCGTCCCTAGCCTGCAGGATGACATCGTACTCCTGGCCGTCCTTGACATAGGTGGTGATGCGTTGCTCGCTCATCATGGTGGACAGCGTGCGGCCGATCGTCTGCACGGAGACGCCGAGATCGGCGGCCCGGTTCTTGTCGATGCGCACGATGGCCTGGGGACGGGTCTCCTTGAACAGAATCGCGTGTGTCCGCGAATCCTTAAATGTCTACGCCCCGTGGGATCGAAAACGCGTGTGTCCGAGAGTCCCTCCGCCGGATCAGTCGTGCCGAGACTGCCGTTCTCCCCACTCAGTCAATCCGCTCGTGTGCCGATGCCTTAGAAACATCAATGCCGACAAGGGCAACAACAATCCGAGTACGATCAGACCGACGATCAAACCCCGGCTCCAACCATCGAACTCAAGGGCCCGTAACCCTATCCAGATTCCGCCGATGCCGAGTAATGCTCCAATGGCGCCCAGTGTTCGTCCCGCTGGAGAGGCGCGCCACCAACGATGCAAGTGTCTCAGCAACCTACTTGATTCATTCACCCCCACCGTAGTTCCTCAATCGCAAGCCAACAAACCGATGCCTAAACTGATTCCGCCGAACAACAACGACACGGCACCGTATATCTTCGACGCTACGGGCTCCGGGATCAATAGCGAATAGAATCCCGTATGCAACGCCACTGTTCCGGTGATGATGGTCACGCCGCACAGACTTTGTTCGGACACCGCCTCGGGAACGTATCCCAACTCGCCGTAGAGCACTGCCGCAACCTCTCGGTCTCGATCGCTAACGCACCAAACGCAGGACTGCTCGTAGCTGAAAACGGAATTGGGGTCATTGGGGTCGTGCTGTTCACCCTCGTTGTTGCAGCCGTAGTACGTGTCGGAGCAGCCACCGGGTGTGGAGTTGTCGCCGTTCCCGGCATACGCACACGTGCCAAGAGCAATGCTCACCATCACAACGACCAGAGTCCGTAGCGAATGAAAATGTTTCACGGTTATCTCCTTCGATTTCCTCAGATACAGTCAATTGGTTCGAGGGCGGGAACGCGCTCAAACGATTCTGCCCTCTTGTGTTGGCACTGCCCCCAGGTCGGCTGGCATTCAATCCGGCAATACATCGTGCAAACATGATCGGAGCACTGACACTCGCAGACCATCCAACACTGCCCAAGCCCCTCTGGCGACATTGGCCTGAGCACGCCGCTCTCGACTGGTGCGTGCTCCTGGGCGTAGAGGATCCGTTCCACACAGGGCAACGGCAACGCGGAACCGTCGACGCCGTCGCGAACAAAGCGGCTTTCCGAAGTCGCTCCAACCGCTGCCACAACGATCACCATGTTCACCGCGCCACGAAACCATGTCCTCTTATCCACTTGAATACGCTCCAAACGCCAATCGTCACCCCGAAGGCTGTGCCGCTCCGCGAGCAATCGGTAGTAGGGTCTCCAAACACGCTTCGGCTGACTCCGATACCGTGGTTAACCCGCGTTAACCCAACCCAGACAAGGAGATACACCCATGGCATCCGCCACC
>JAPOYW010000634.1 GCA_026706425.1 Gammaproteobacteria bacterium | reverse complement strand
AATCGAAACGTTGGGGCGGCAGGACCTGGGAAAAGACGATCGACTGGGTTCGCCAGGGGCCCGATGAAATCTGGGGTGCCGATGACGATACGGACATCGAGTACATGTACCAGAACCTGCTCACGAACAACGCCACGACTCGGTTGACCGGCGGGCAGATCCGAGACGGCTGGACTACGCATATATACGACGAGAAGAAAGCCCCCGGGGGCGAGAACTTCCTGTGGGTATCCAACCAGCGCGCGCACGATTTGATGCTCGGGGGCATGGTCCCGCCGGCAACTAGCGATCCGGCCAACAACCAGCACTACGAGATGATCGACGCGCAACTGACGACCGAGATCTTCGGCCTGTATGCCCCGGGTCGACCGGACATCGCGCTTGAGATCGCGCACCTGCCGATCCGGACGACAGCCAGCGCCGAAGCGGCTCTGGCGTCCGAGTTCTACGTGATCATGCATGCGCTTGCCGCCGCCGCAGATCCGGCCGCGCCGAGGAAGGCGCAGGTCCACGCGTTGGCCGCGCTCGCGAGATCCTATCTGCCCGATGAATCAACGACGGCGAAGATGTACGACTTCGTCAAGCAGCGCTATGAAGCGGGTGTGCCCTGGGAGGAGGCTCGGGACGATGTCTACAGGCGCTACCAGGTGGAACAGAAAGACGGCTACGACAAGGCGCCGCGCAATCCCGTCGCGTCGGGGATCAATTTCGCCGCCAGCATGGTCAGCCTGTTCTTCGGGGAGGGCGACTACCAGGAGACCGTCAAGATCGCCGTGCTTGCCGGATGGGATTCCGACAATCCGGCGGCAACCTGGGGCGGTCTCCTAGGATTCATGATCGGCAAGCAGGGAGTCGAAGAGGCATTCGGCCAAGAGTTCTCGGATCGCTACCACATTCATCGAACGCGGACGGGATTCCCGGTGCCGGATGGCGTCGACACCTTCCCGGACATGGCTGCCGCAGGTGTGAAAATCGTTGATCGTGTCGTCGTGGACGAGATCAAGGGCGAGGTCTTGGACGATCAGTGGGTGATCCCCCTGGTTGCTCTGCCAGAATAACCGTCTAGAGGGGAATCACATGAACAGCATGGCTGTGCGCTTGACTAGGCGATTTGGCTTGGTCGCGATGGCGACATCCCTGCTTGCCATCGTCGGCTGCAGTCCGGAGGAGGTTGACGAGGGACGTGCCGTCGACGCGAAACCCAAGGTCGCGCTCATCATGAAGTCGCTGGCCAACGAGTTCTTCGTGACCATGGCCGCAGCAGCCGAAGATCATCAGGAGCAACATCAAGCCGAATACGAACTCATCGTGAACGGCATAAAGAACGAGAGCGATTTGGCGCAGCAGGTCGCCCTAGTGGATCAGATGATCGGTGTCGGCGTCGATGCGATCGTGATCGCTCCCGCGGACTCGAAAGCCTTGGTTCCGGCGCTAGCACGCGCTCGGAAGGGCGGCATCCACGTCGTGAATATCGACAACCGGCTCGATTCCGATGTGCTGGCCGAGTACGACCTGGTGATTCCCTTCATCGGACCCAACAACCGCAAGGGTGCCAGGGAAGCTGCCGCGTTCGCCTTGGGGCGTCTTCCCGAAGGCGCCAACGTCGTCATCCTCGAAGGTGTCACGACCGCACAAAACGCAATCGAACGGCGCGTGGGCTTCGAAGACGCGGTCTCGGCCAGCGTTGCCAACCTGGTTACCAAGCAGAGCGCAGCGTGGGACCAGACCAAGGCGGCCGAGGTGACGGCCGCGATTCTCGTCCGTCACCCGGATGTGCAGTTGATACTCGCGGCCAACGACAACATGGCCTTGGGCGCCGCGTCGGCAGTGTCCTTCGCCGATCTGGACCAGGACGTGGTGATCGTCGGCTTCGACAATATCTCCGCGGTTCATCCGCTACTCAAGGACGGTCGAATTCTTGCCACGGTCGAGCAGTACGGTGATCAATTCGCCGTCAACGGAATCGAGTTGGCCCTCGACATGATTGAGGGTCAGACGGAACTGGTAGACCGCGAGACCCCCCTTGTTGTTATTTCGCAGGCTGACCTCGAGGATCAGAACGAGCCGTCCGCTGCACAGTGACCGGCCGTTGTCCTTCCCAGCATGACGGTTCCCACCTTGAGGATTGTCACCAAGGGAATCTGCAAGTCGTTCGCCGCTCCCGTACTCCAGGATGTCGACTTGGAGATTCCTCCGGGCTGCATCCACGGATTGGTTGGCGAGAACGGGGCCGGCAAGACGACGTTGGCGAAGATCATCGTCGGTCTCGAAGATGCTGACGCCGGTTCCCTGCTTCTCGACGGACAACCCTATCGGCCAACCAACACGGCCGACTCGCTTGCCGCGGGCGCTGCCATTTGTGCCCAGGAACTAAGTCTCGTCGATGATTTGTCAATCGCCGAGAACATCCTGCTACACACATCGACCGTTTCCTGGGCTCGGATAAGGCGTAAGTCCGCACATGAGCGAGCCTCGAGGTTGCTCGATGTTGTCGGACTTGAAAGTGCAAGCCCCCGGACGCGCGTCGATAGGTTGAGCCTTGCCGAGAAACAGCTTGTCGAGATCGCGAAGACCTTGGCAACCGACGCGAAACTGCTCGTACTGGACGAACCGACCTCCGCCTTGACGGCCCCGCAAGCGGAAAGGCTGCATGGGATCCTGCGTGACAAGGCGAGGGACGGCGTCACGGTGATCTACATCTCCCACCGCTTGGGAGACGTTCTCAGCGTCTGCGACCACGTGTCGGTGCTGCG
>JAPOYW010000208.1 GCA_026706425.1 Gammaproteobacteria bacterium | reverse complement strand
CTCGATCAGTTCGCCGACGCTGGCGAAGCTGCCGTCCAAGATCACATCCTTGGTGAGGTCCCGGAAGAACCGCTCCACCAGGTTCATCCACGAGCTGGACGTCGGGGTGAAGTGCTTGACCACCCTGTCGATTCCGTGCGCCTTGCGGAAGCGCTGGTTGTGCCACTTCATCCAGGAGTTGACCTTGGCGTGCTTATGGGTGGCGTAGTTGTCGGCGACCAGGTGCAGGCTCACGTCGTCCGGCGCCTCGCGGTTGGCGCGGGAAGTCCAGCCAGTGCCGGTGCGTGTGCCGGGCGGCGGTGGGGGCGAAGACCTTGTCGAGCTAGGACAGCTGGCGAACAGCGTGACCGTGCCGTGGTGCTTGTCGTCGTGCGTCCGCGTGGGCTGTAGCCACCCACCGACCAGCGCGTTCGGTTCGGCAGCGACCGCGAAGCCCCGACGATGGTCCGCTCGCGCACCTCCGGGGCGATCGCCACGACCTGCCGGCCCACGGCCACCGCCGCCTAGCTCAGGTTGTCGCCCGCAGCAGCACGATCCGCGCTGCCGTGGGCGTATTCTTATGCCCGCCGGTGACAGGATTAGACCGCCTTTTCGTCTCGCCGGTCGCAACGCGCCACCTATGGTCGATGCGCCGGAAAGAACCTAGTCTAATCCCCCCAACAACCCCGCGAAACCGACGTATACGCAAAACAACACAAGAGGAAGCGTCAGCGTGTCGATCTCGAGCATCTTGTATGCGTACCGTTGACGAAGCTTGAAGCGATCACGTCGGTGGTAGATTCGATCCGCCACAGGGAATCCCACATAGACGGCGATCGGAATCAATGCGGGTACCCGCCATTTCCCAATTGTCTCAAGCAGCGGCCACGCCAGCAGAGCGGCCAAGGCTATGGCACCGACCGCAATACCGATGGACAGGACGAACCGCCCGTAATCCATCCTTTTCTTAAGGAATTGGGATTGTCTCGCCTCTGTAGTCACAGTCTACACCAGCCGATAAGACGCCTAAGACGGTACCGGGCAAAGTCAACCATCGGCCTCGCTTGAATACGGCTCCTATTCCCATGCCCGACGACACCCCGAACGCAATCTGCTTGTGAATCCTACACTCTTCCGGCGTGAAGCTCTCATGGTCGCAGGAGACGTTCAGCAACCAATAATCGTCAGTGCTGCGCTCCCGGTTCAACGTAAACTTGACCGCCGTCCATCCCGCCGCTTTGCAATAGTCGTAAGGGTTGACTTGCAGATCAGTAGCATACACCGGCTCGCAAAGTCTCGTATCAGCATGAAAGCCCTTTCTTTTTTCGCACGGCCTAGGATACCCACCATGCACCTCGTACCCCACGTCGTAGTCCCCATAGGGAAGCCCAGAACTCTGTAGCCGGATTGCTAGCTCCGTGCACGCAACCGACCATGGGTAGCCCGGGTTTGTACAGTCAATGGCTTGGCCCCTCGTTCCGAACATCTGTATAGGCTTCCCGGTCACGACGACGATGGCTTTTACATCCGTCGGCCCGGGACAACCATCGGCGCTACTACCAGCGAGGTGCTTGCATTGATCGCGTGCGTCCGGCACCTTGTCACCGTCTGAGTCCAACGTCGGAGTTTCGCCGCCCGGGGGAATTGGGGAGCCCTGAGCAAGTGTTCCAACCGCTGCCAAAGCCGCCAGAGTCCATACGGCCCCCTGTAGATGTTTGAGTCCCATTGTGGTTCTCCCTTCGGTCTTTCTGCATAACCCCGGCCACGGGTGCCGGGCCGTTGCAAAGCAATCAAAGGGATTTGAGCTTCCCGCCTATTCGCGGACCGCCGCCTAGATGGCATCCGAAGTCATCTCGGGGTTGGAGGAGGTGATCGGCCTCCACTCGCCCCAGCTTCCTCCGCCGGGAAACGGGCCACTGTTTCATTCAGCGAGCGCCCCGGCGTCGTACCGGAGTGCCCTTCAATTGCTTTGCACAATCGAACGTACACCCCCATGAGGTGCACGTCAAACGGACTACAGGTGCCGCGCCAACTCGCCAACTGGCCCAGACGTAGAACGCTTGGTTAGCCCGGACCGCCGGCACGGCGGATGATGCAGATTGAGGTCGACCAGCGGGCGGGGCCGTTGTCGCGCCACCGGCCCTACGGTTTGTCTCGCTAGAAGACCGACAGCACCTCGGACTCAACCTGCTGAATGGCCGCCGTACTGTTCCCAAAGCCGCACAACATGATCTCGTCGGCGCCGGCTTCGATATAGCCGCCCAGATAGTCCTGGATCGCGTTGACGGTGCCATAGCAGTACCAGGGCCGACCGGGTGATTTCTTCCATTCTTCATCACTGTCGAACACCCGGGTCGGCAGACAGACCGTGCGGCGAACTTCGGCTGGATCGCGCCCGAAGTCGTCGCAGTGGTGATCGATCGCCTGTTGCTTCCGTTCGTATACCTCCACACCGCCGGGGTGCCAGAAGTCCAGGTTGCTGGTATCGCCGTAGCGTGCACAGGTCCTCAAGGTGCGCTTTTCGCCGTTGCCGCCGATCAAGATGGGGATCGGTTTGTCCTGGGCGGTTCGAGGCGACATGGGCGCTTCGTTCAACTGGTAGTACTTGCCGGAGTAGCTCACATACTCCTCCGGATCCTTGGTGAGCAGTAGGCGGATCAACTGCGTCGCCTCCTCCAACCGGTCACTGCGTTCCCGTAACGACGGAAAGTCCCAGCCGTAGGCCGTATGTTCCTGTTCGTACCAGGCGGCGCCCAGTCCCAGTTCCACCCGACCGCCCG
>JAPOYW010000466.1 GCA_026706425.1 Gammaproteobacteria bacterium | reverse complement strand
AGGCGGATTGGTCGTCCTCGACACTGGGTGCCGCCTCTGCAACCGTCTGTTGATCGATCGGCACCCGCCCCCTCGCTTGCCAAAGCGCGGCACCCCAAAGCTGGATGAAGTACGGGTAGCACTGGCTCGCGGCGACCACATCAGAAAGGGCCGAAGCCGTACAAGAAATGGAAGGGGCTTGCGCGGTTAGCGGTTTCTCTATCGCCGCCGCTGTGGCGGCTTCGTCCAAGCGGCCAATGCCGAGCTTCTCGGCGCGGCTCCAGAATGTCGCGGACATGGTATTGAGGTGCTGCGGCAGGCCCGGCGTTCCGGCCATCACCAGTAGGAACGGCGCGTCAGCGGACACGGTCTGCGCGGCGTTGAGCAGCACATGGCCGACTTCGCGGTCCAGGGTATGGCACTCATCGAGAGCCAAGATCAATGGTCGTCGAGCGCAACGCGCCGCCAGGAGTGGCGCCAATGCGCCTCGTTGCCCGCCGAGTTGCCAGCCCAACTTCCCGATCCCGATGTGGAATGCCAGGTTGTCCGGGCGGAGCGATGTGAACCGGCGGGGTGGCACCAGTCGCGTGGCAAGCTCGTCCAGGTCTGCGATCTCGCTCGGCGTCAGCCAAACCGCGTCGACGTTGCCTGTTTCCGCCTCTTGGCAGAGCCAGCGCAGCAGGGCGGTCTTGCCGTTGCCGCGCGGGCCGACCAGCACTGCGTCCCGTGGTGCGCCTTTACCGGCCCGAAGGTAGGCCAGCAGGTTGCGCAGCGCCGCCTGTTCGCGCTCGCGCCCCGCGAGATACGGCGGTAGCTGGCCACGGCCGGGAACGAACGGGTTGGGGGGCGAAGCGTCCATCGCGTCACGATAATAGACTGGATTGAACTCGGTGGCGTGGCTTCAGGAACCACGAGCCGCCACCTTGCGCAATGCGGCCAGCAGTGCACCCGTGGCGGCCGTGTCGCGACGGCAGTAGGCGCCGAGGTCGGCGAAGGTCTGTCGCCGGACGGCTTCATCCGATGTCCGAAGCGCCTCCATGTAGCGCACCGACGCCCGCCGGCCATCGGCGACGGCGAGATCGTCGTAGTGCATACGGGTCAGGGTCGGCAGCACCGTTTTCAACGACAACGATCCGCGGAAACCGGGGTGGTAGTAGTGGCGCCGCACGATCCGATGCAGATCCACGAGCCTCGGCAGCAACCGTGCCAAGGCATCTGCTTGACGGGGTAGCGCCCGGGCGAGGCCGCGGATCATTCGCGCCTCGAAACGCGAGTAGACGCAGATCGATCCCTTGCTGCCGAGGGCCTGTACGAGGCGGTCGGCGAGGATCCGGCGTGGATCGTCGGCGCGCTCGTGCAGGTAGTCCGCGTGTTCCGTCTGTCCGCCATCGCGCTCGGTGTGTACCGAGAAAAGGAATGGAATGCCCTCGTAGGGCCTGGTGCCCGGAAACCGCGGGATTGCCGGCGCGAAGGTCTCGAAGTCAAGGTGGCGCACGGGAGGTCGGATCTCGGCAAGCGAACCGGCGAGGTCGCCGCGCACGATGTCCGCATTCGACACCACGGCGCGCCGGATGAGGTGCTGCGTGAACGACATGGGGAACTCGGGCGGTATGTCGCGCACTTCGCGGACGCCCGAGGCGTCGAGTTGGGCGCGCTTCTCGGCGGAGAGTCGCGGCAGCTCGTCAAGGCCGTGATCCATGCGCGGTGCGTTTCTCGTGCAGTGCGCGAAGTACGGGCAAGGGTATGGCCTGTGGCAGTGGTCGCCGGGCTCGATCAGGGGCGCGGCACTCGAGATGACCTTGTGCATGGCTTGGACGTCGGTGCCCACCGTGTCGAGCAAACCAACGGCTTCTTCGTGGATGCCGTGAAGCCTGAACAGCTTTTGCGGATCGGGTGCCTCGGCGGTGCGGACGAAGGTGTTGTCCAGCGTCAGTATGCAGGTGTCCCGCACATCGAGGCCGGCACCGCGCAGGATCCAGAGTTGGATCGCGGCGTCGAGGATGAAGACGTCCTTGACCCGCGTCGTCGACTTCACCTCGATCATGCGCCAACCCCCCGTCGGAAGTTTCTCGAGGATGTCCGCGCGGGCCACAACGCCGCCATGCTCGAAGGCGGCTTCGAACAGGACGGTTGCGCCATCTTCCATCAGTTGTCTGGTCTCGCCGATCGCCTCGTCGAAGTGCAGGTGATCCCCGCCGACCAATCGGCCCGACGGGTAGCGCCTACATGCGAGTTCGCCGACCTCGTGGCCGGTGTCGAAGATGAACTGGGCAAGGTCGTCGACGGGTGTGGCCAGATCCCGTTGGTGGATGTCGTGCCAAAGGCGAAGGTGGCACTGGCTGCCGGCTATGAATCTGGACTTGGAGAGGCGCTTTACTGCCGCCACCTAGGCTTAACCTTGCAGCTGTTCGATGGTGGATCGGGAACTCTGGGATAACATCCAGTGTACTCGAGTCGATGTTGAATCTGCGGCCAATCACGGTCGGCAGCGTCAAACCGAACAACACGTCCACATGCTGTTCCAACCGGTACTTGGGCAAATGCCGCCAGCGGTCAAGCTGACTGAGTACCGTCTCAAGCGGGTCGGTCATGTCGTCCTCCGGTTCGCCTACTTCCTCGACCGTCTTGATCTTCGCACCCCAGAGAGCATCACAACAACTGCGACAGGAACGTGCGCACCGGGACGACAAGCGGCGGCCCCGGGGAGACGAAGCAGTTCCGCGGCACGTAGGCTTGGCGGATCGTCAACTGGAAGGCGAACGGCGCGTTGAGCTGTCGCTGGTAG
>JAPOYW010000543.1 GCA_026706425.1 Gammaproteobacteria bacterium | reverse complement strand
GATTCCGCACTTGCGCGCGATGTCGGAGGGCACCCGGTCCGGGAATAGCCACAGTTACTGGTCGAGGATGCAGGACGAAGACACCACCACTTGGGTTTCCTTTCGTTTGGAAGACGGTGTCGAAACGTATTACGAGATATCCGGCGTGGATACCGCCATCGAGAGCCCGACGAACATGTTCCGAGAGGCCGTCTTCTTCTGGTGGTCAACCCGCGATACCCTGATCGCCGGCGGCGGCGTCCTGTTCATCGCCTTCGTCGTCTTGTTGCTAGTGGCGCGCTCCCTAAGGACCCTCGCCCGCGCGGCCGACGCCATCGATGCCACCACCGGCGACCACCGGCTGTTGCCAGAGGCGGGACTACCGGTCGAGGTGGCCACCCTGGTGCGGGCGATCAACGAGATGATTCGCCGCGTCGAAGCCGCCCACGAGGAACAGGAAATGTTCCTCGCCACGGCCGCCCACGAACTGCGGACACCGATGGCGGTACTAAGAACCCGCCTCGAGGAGCTCCCCGAGTCGAACACCAAGGACGTGCTGCGCGACGATGTCCGGCGCATGGCGAGCCTGGTCGACCAACTGCTGCGCCTCATGCAGATTCGCAACAGCCAGGAGTTGCCGGACCGGGTCGATCTAGTTGCGGCGGCACGCGACGTGGTTGCGGACCGTGCTCCCCTGAGCATCGACCGCGGCGTCGACATCGAACTCGCAGCCGAACCCAAGACGCTCGTCGTGAAGGGCCATAGGGGGCTCGTGGGCGTGGCCATCGCCAACCTCGTGGACAACGCGATCTCGTTCAGCCAATCCGGCGACACCTTGAAGGTGAGCGTGGACTCAACGGGCACGGTTTCCGTTAGCGATTGCGGCCCGGGGATTCCGGACAACGAACTCGAACGCATCTTCGAGCCGTTCGCGAAAAGTCCGCCGAACCGCCAAGGCCACGGTCTCGGTCTCGCCATTGTCCGGGCCGTCATGACCGCGCACGGCGGCGAGGTGTCGGCACGCAATGCGGAGGGCGGCGGCGCCGACTTCGCCCTTCGATTCGCCAACCTGTCGCCAACCGGCCTGAGCGTTCTGGCCGACAAATGCCACCGCCGAACGAATACCTCGTGGCAGCGGCGCTACGGCTCGCCTGACTACCGAGCGCGGCACGTGCCGCCACCGGCGCGGCTGTGCTAGAGTCAATCCCGCGAGTTTGAGAGGCGTTGCCCTCACTTGCAGTTTGCCTGGGTGCAACGCCCTGTGCGTCAGGGGAGGGGCACTCATGCAAACCAAATCCAATCGCTTTCGCCTTGTGGCAATCATTCTCTGCCTGTGCATCCCGGCCTTTGGCCTGGCACAGGAGACATCAACGGATGAACAACAGGAGGTCGAACCCGACTCGGCGGCCACGGAGGAAGAGCCCGTGGAAATCGCCGAGCAGGTCGTCACCGGCTCCCGGCTGGAGGGCGGCGATCCCACTGCCCGGATCTACAGCTACACGGCCGAAGAGATCGCGGCGCGGGGGGTCTCGACGCTCGAGGAGTTCTTCCGCACCTTGCCGTGGGCGTATCCGTCGATAACGACCCAGACAAACACCAGCCTGCACTTCGACGGAACCGACCAGGACGAGGAGTACATCGAACTGGGTTTGGGCATCTCCACCGTCAACCTCCGCAACATGGGCTCCGCGAATACGCTGGTGCTGATGAATGGTCGCCGAATCGCGGGCACCGGCGAGGAAGACGACTTCGCCAACATCCTGAACGTGCCGCTGTCGGCCATTGAACGGGTGGACATCCAATTGGACGGCGCGTCGGCGGTGTACGGCTCCGACGCCATCGGCGGTGTGGTGAACTTCATCACCAAGAAGAACTACACCGGCCTTTCCGTCGACTACCGGCACGAGTTCAGCTCCACCGACGCGGACCAGACCACGGCCAGCCTGATCGGGGGCCACGCCTGGGGCAGCGGCAACGTGACGGCGATCGTGTCGCGCGAGACCTCGGAACCGATCACCAACGCCAAGACGGGCCTGTCGACGCGCGACTTCCGGTCGAGGCTGGGGCCTGAATTCGACCTTCGCAGTTACACGACCGGCCAACCCGGCGTCGTCTGCGAGTTTGAGGCGCCATCCTGGGCGCCTACCTTTTTTCGGTGCGTGCGCAACGCACCCCGCTATCAGCTGCCGGCGGGCCACAGCGGCGTGGGCGCGACGGTCGAGGATTTCATCCAGTTCGCGCGCGGCGAGTCGTCGCCGACGCCCTTTGACACGATCCTGCCGCAGAATGGCGAGGAGTCGACCACGGACTCGTACACGGTCAACGTCGAGCAATACCTGACGGACAATCTGCGCGTCTACGCAGACCTGATCTATTCGGAGCGCGAGTCGTACCAGGAGTACAACCCGCAGGTCCGGGGCCTCATTGCCGTTCCCTCCACCAATGCACACAACCCTTTCGGTCGGCCCATGCTGGTGGGATACACAGCAATCAGGGAATCCGCAGACGGGGTGCTTCCCGCGCCCTACACCGAAGCGGTGAACAAGCGGCGCGATCTGAACTTCGGCTTCATCTGGGCATTCGGCGGCTCCCACGAAGTCGCCCTGGAAGTGACTCGCACGAAGTCGGAACGCGAAACCTACAGGCTTCAGGCGCGGGGGGTGCGGCCGCGATGGGATCCCAGTGCGGATGCATACTACGCGGCGCTGTCCAGTTCCGACCCGAGCACCGCCCTAAACGTCTTCGGCAACGGCGAAGGCCAGGGAACGACCATCGACGGATTCCTGACAACCAC
>JAPOYW010000093.1 GCA_026706425.1 Gammaproteobacteria bacterium | reverse complement strand
GGTTGGACGTCGTCCACCGGCGGTCGTCGACGAAGTTCGTCGTCTCGATGACCAGCGTGTCGCCTTCCCAGCGCCCGCGGGCATCGCCCGACCACTGGCGGATGTGCTCGGGCAGCGGCGGCCGACCGTCGAGGGGCACGGCGCGCACCGTGTGCACCATCTCGGTGAGCAGCATCACGTGATCCGGTGTCTGGAACACCTGCAGGTTCTGGTTGTAGGCGGCCGGCACGATGGGTGGTCCCGCGTTGAGGCCCAGCAGGCAGCGGTCGCCCGCGTCGAGGTCGAGCCAGGAGTCCGCGGGGTGCTCGGCCTGGCGGGCGCGCTGCTCCTCGGCCCGCCGCTGTCCGCTCGGGGTCAGATCCGGAATGCGGCCGTTCGGCGGATCGATGACCAGCGAGGTCCTCCGGGTCCCGATGGTGCTCGTGCCGGTGTCCAGCCAGAAGTTGTTGTAGAACCCCGGCGTTCCATCTGCCCGGCGGTCCACGTTGCCGCCTGCGGCCGTCCTCTCGGGTGCGCGGTCCAGCAGGCGCGCGTCCCGCTCGACGACATCCTGCTCCAGGCTCGCGGCCTCTTCCGCCGACAGGAACTCGCGGTCGGCCAGCTCCGCGGGGCGCTCGAGCGGGGTGATGGTCCGGAAGTCCCAGACCCCCTGCAGGTCCGGATCGCCCCACGGCGTTCTGGGCGCGGCGTCCTGGCCGGCGGAGGACACCGACGCGGACGTAAGCAACGCTACCGCTACGACGGCATCGACGAACAACCGAAGCATCCTGCTCACAGCACACCCCCGTTCCTCGGTTCCGGTTCACCCCCGGCGGACACGGTGTACCAACATGAATTCCCGGGAGGCGTCAGTATCGCCCTTGAGTGTTGCGTACCACTTACGGTTGGCGACCCGTCGTTGCGGTAGTTCATCACCTAGCCCCACAGGGTGCTCTCCCAGGAATCCGGCCTCCTCCATCGCCTGAAGATACGCGGGCAGCTGGTCCTCAATATCAGAAAAGCCGACGATCTGCACTACGCGTCCGTCGGGATTCATCACCTGCCGTACCGACGCAAACGCTTCGCGAATCATGCGGAAGTAGTTGCGCAAGCCAGTCGACGTCCGACTACCTCCACAATAGTACGAACCACCCGCTCCATCAACCACTCCCGCCAACCAGTAGGGTGCGGGTGTTTCGCGTCGTCCGCGAACCTGCCACCGATGGTAAAGTACATGCACCCCTGGATACGGAGGCGAGGTTAGTACAAGCCGCACGTTGGGTGACAATCGACGCAGATCCCGTTCATTCTCCAGCCCAACCGTACTGCGCCGCATCAACAGTCTCCGACCCGTAATAGAGTTCTTCGCAACGCCGGTCCGTCGACAGTCTTGGACAAATCCATCCAGCGCTCCTATCATTTCCTCCACGAGTGGTTGCAGGCGTCGCGCAAGGTCCCCACAACTCCACGTGAGCTCGCGGCAGTCAAGGGCCATTTGTCCTAAACGAAGAAGCACAGCGCGCGCGAAGTTTCGTCGTCGCCTCAACAGATCCCGACTGAGCTCAAGCGCGCCGGAAAGGAAGATCTCCGCTTCCTCTGGCAGGTTCGCGACGCGCGGACGAGGGACCCAGGCGCGATCGGTCCGCAGTAAGCGGTTCGACGTCGCCTTCGCCCAAAGCCGACACTCACACTTGTCGGCTGCCGAAAGGGGCCGAGTTCGAACGTCTGCGACAAAAAGCGCTAGCGCGTTCAGGTCGTTCCCGATCGCGCGCCGTCCAAGGCGAAGTGCTTCTATCACGCTCGTACCACCACCCATGAACGGATCCAACACAGCTTCACCGGCAACAGAAAAATGCCCAATGATCGCGCGTGCGATCTCGGGAGGAAATCTGGCAGGATAACGATAAAAGCCATGGGTACTTCCCGCCGCGACGGCGGTCGTTTGCCAGCGACGGCGCAACCTCCTCATTGAGTCGCTAGTCATGGGCGGTGGGACATGAAAGTGCCCGGGCGGTCGAAGTCGACTGTCAGCGCATGAAACGTAGCGTCATCATAGCAGACGGACGCTACTGGCCTCGGCAAGACACCGGGGAAGACCGAGATCGCCCCTCGAAAGCGCTCCATCCTCGACGCACCAAGGGCTGGCCACGGAGCTCCGGGATTGTCCCGAGGGCTGTTGAACTTCGCGGGTGACGGACTCCCAGTACCTCCTTCGAATCGTACCTTACGCGACTCGCTCGGTGCCGACTTGGTTGGGCGCCAATGCGTCAAGAGCGCTGATGAGATGGCGCATGTCCGCGTGGCCTCGAACGCGCCGGAAACGCTGTTCAGCGTCCAGAAGCGCGCTCGCCACCCAGCGTTGGACCATCTGCCCGCCACGCCACGTTTCGCGTGTAGCGCTCGACCCCGCTGTTCAGGTTCTCGATGTTGTTCGTCGTCCGCAGCGTCCGCTGCAGCGACCCCGTAAGCCCGACACCCAGAACCGTCAGCGTCTCGTCCAGCCCTTCGCGGATCGACGCGGCAGCGCCGGGATGCCCCTCCTCCAGCGAGTGGGCCAGTGGCTTGAGGGCGCGCTTCGCGCCCGTGGCCGACTGCAGGTCCCACGCCGTGCGCAGGGCCCGGCTCACGTTCGCGTGCAGCCGCTCGGGCAGATGGCCGAGGACGTTCCGGTACTTGTGGGCCTGACAGCGTTGGATCAACGCGAGCGGCCCGTAGATGTCCGAGATGGCCCGCCGCAGCGCCTGCGCGCCATCCACCAGGAACAGCATCGTCCGGTCCGTCGGCAGCCCCCGCGTCACCA
>JAPOYW010000501.1 GCA_026706425.1 Gammaproteobacteria bacterium | reverse complement strand
CCAGCCCTTGGAAAAGGCGGGCGTGTCGAAGGAGTCGTGCCAGTAGCGGACGTCCGTTTCAGTCCAGATGTCGATCAGTCCCTTGCGGAAGCTCTCCCGGATCACCGTGGCATCGCGGTAGACCTCGTAGCGAACCTGATCGAAGTTGTACCGGCCCCGGTTGACGGGAATGTCGCGGCCCCAGTACTCGGGGTCGCGTGCGTACTCGATGTACCGTCCCTGCTTGATGGCCGAGATCCGGTAGGGTCCGCTGGTAAGCGGCGGCTCAAGCGTACTCGCCTCGGGGTCCCGGTCCCGCCAGTAGTGCTCGGGCAGGATCGGGGTGAACTGAATCATGATGATGTTGTTCAAGGTGATCGGGGAATAGAGGTGAACAGCCACGTGCCGGTCGTCTAGCGCTTCGACTTGAGCGATGAAGTTGAAATACACGCGTCCCTCAGGTTGGTTCCGTCGCATGTCGAGGGTGTACGCCACGTCGCTGGCCGTGACGCGAACGCCATCGCGCCACCGCGCGTCGGCGTGGACTCTGAATACCATCGCTTTGGCGTCGTCGGTCACGGCGACGCCGTCGGCAAGGCGACCGTAGAACGCGCTGACCTCGTCGCCGGCGCGAATCAGTAGCGGCTCGAGAGTGAACCCGAAACCCTGCGGCGCACCGACCCCGCGCGTGGCCATCGGTGCCAGGTTGTTGAAGGCGCTCTGGGTTGGCAACACCAGTTCGCCCCCCTTCGGCGCATCGGGATTGAGGTAGTCGAGATGCGTGTAGTCGGCGGGGTACTTCAGGTCGTGGAAGAAGGCGATGCCGTGCTTGAAGTCGAGATCCTCGAGAGTGCCGGCCCACACGGTGTTGCAGAAGAAGGCCAGGGACCAGGCAAGCAACATGCTGCGGGAAAATCCGGCACGCAAGGTCGTTGATACCTCCGAAATCGCCGCCCCGTCGATACCTGCCATCGCCGAACCAGCACCGCGCGTTGCGACCGCCGATCTGTCATAATGCGCCAAGCTTGATTGTCGCGCCAAGGTTTTCCCCGCAGGCGGCCGTTCGGTCATCCCTGCATCTCCACCCCGCGCTGAATCACCTGTGTGACTTTTTCTTTGGACAAGGAGTCCATTTCGTATGTCTTTGCATTCTCGCTCGACGGGCCGAGAGCGGCACCGCTCGACCACTCGTCCCAACAACCGCGGTCGCCGCCACGAGGTCGTGTGTGCCGCGTGCGACGCGTTGACGACCGTTCCCTTCCGCCCAACAGCGGATCGGCCAGTCTACTGCCGCCCCTGTTTCCAGAACCACCGCCGCCCACTGCCGGTGCGCAGCCGTACCCGCGACAGCCAATCGCCGCGCCCGATCGAAGAAGCGCAACCGGCTACCGACGACCGGGCCGCCGCGTTCGAGGGAATGGGGCTCCGGTCCGGAGTCCTCGCCGTGATTGCCGGCATGGGCATCACCGAGCCAACGCCCATCCAGAAGCAGTCCATTCCCCTTCTCCTCGCGGGCCGGGACGTGATGGGCCAAGCCCGCACCGGGTCGGGAAAGACGCTGGCGTTCGCCGTACCGCTCGTGGAACGCTGCGATCCGTCGCATCGGGCGGTTCAGGCCCTGGTGCTGGTCCCGACCCGGGAACTGGCGATCCAGGTCGCCGCCGTCGCCGGCGCCTTGGCGGCAGCGCGAGGACTCCGAGTCCAGTCGTTGTACGGCGGTCGGTCCATCCGGCCGGAACGTGCGGCGTTGAAACGTGGCGCCCACGTGGTCGTCGGGACGCCGGGACGTACGCTCGATCATCTTCGACAACGTAACCTCGATCTCGACGGGTTGCGACTCCTTGTGCTCGACGAAGCCGACGAGATGCTTGACAAGGGTTTTGCGCACGACGTCGAAGCGATCCTCGAGCGGACACCGCCTGAACGGCAGACGGCGCTTTTTTCGGCGACGATGCCGAAATGGGTGGCGAATACCGCAAAGAAGCATCTTAGGGAACCCGAAAGGGTCGAGATCGATGCCGACATCCAAGCGCCGCCCTCGGTTGAACACCAGGTCTATACCATCGAACGGGGTGACAAGATCGAGGCGCTGCAGGCGCTGCTCGACGAAAGCGACGGGCCGGTCATCGTTTTCGGCAGGACCAAGCATGGTGTCCGGAAGCTCGCACGTCAGCTCGACTCGCTGGGCTACCGGGTCGGCGCGCTGCAAGGCAATCTCAAGCAGAACGCCCGAGAGCGCGTGCTAGCGAATTTCCGTTCCGGTACGGCACCGATCCTGGTCGCCACCAACGTGGCGGCGCGCGGCATCGATGTCGAAGGTATCGATCAGGTGGTCAACTACGACCTGCCGGATTCGCCGCAACTGTTCACGCACCGGGTGGGCCGCACCGGCCGCATGGGGCGCCATGGCGAAGCGATCACCTTCGTGACACCGGACGAGGCGCGTAAGTGGCGCCAGATTGAACGAAGCCTGGGACACCGCGTCACGGGCGAGCCCTGGCGCAGGGCATCGTAGGGCGACCCTCGCGGTCGCCTGCCGCGCGAGGCGTTCCACCGGGCCACGTAGGGGCGACGTTGCTGTCGCCCGTTCGGCGTGTTGTTTTTCTGGGAGAACGGACCGGCAAAAAGGCGGCTGCTTTACACGTCACCGCAAACTTTCAACGGGTTAGCCCGGATATCTCACCAAAGAGTAGAAAGGGACCTCGATTTGCCGGATAATGTGAGCTTGTTCAACAACTTGCATCATCGGACAAGGAGGTCCCTTGAACACACAGTGTACGCCCCCGCAGCTTGGATTTCAG
>JAPOYW010000125.1 GCA_026706425.1 Gammaproteobacteria bacterium | reverse complement strand
ATCATGTCGTTGGCGACGTACACGTCCGTCAAGCCGTCGCCGTTGTAGTCGGCCCCCACGACGCCGAAGCCATTGCCGAACGCCAGGTTCAGGCCCGCCTCGCCGCTCACGTCGGTGAACGTGCCGTCGCCGTTGTTGCGGAACAACCGGTCGGGGGCCGGGGCGTTGTAGTTCTGCGGCGGGCAGTAGGTGAGGTTGCCGGCGATGTAGCAGTCGATCTCAGCCGCTTCGGACCAATGGATGTAGTTGGCGAGAAAGAGGTCGAGGTCGCCGTCCCGGTCGAGGTCGAGGAACGCCGCCGATGCGCCGAAACCGGGATCGTCGACACCGGCGGACTGGGCGATCTCCGTGAAACGACCGTCGCCGTCGTTGCGAAGGAGCGCGTTCGGGCCCACCGTGGTGACGTAGAGGTCGACGTCGCCGTCGTTGTCGTAGTCGCCGGTCGCCACCCCCATCCCGTAGCCCTGCCGAGCAGGCAGCGGCGCATCCGATGCTTCGAAGTTGCCGTGGCCGTCGTTCCAGTAGAGCCGGTCGCTGAACGGCGGCGAGTCCAGATACAGGCTGCCGCTTTGAACCAGGTAGGCGTCGAGATCCCCGTCGCCGTCGAGGTCTGCAAGTGCGGCCCCGCTGCCGACGATCTCCGGTAGCAGGAACCGGTCCCGGTACCCCGATACATGGAGAAAGTCGATGCCGCGCTCGGCGGCTTCGTCCTCGAACCAAGGTCCGCCTCGTCCGGTGTCCCCGCAACCGGCCGCGCCCAGCACCGCCATCGTGGCCAGGGCGATCCAAGATCCCACGGGTCGGCCGGGGCCGGGAACCGACTTCACGGCAACGGTTTTCCAGAGACCAGCCACAAACCCGTCGCCCCTAGGGCGCGCGTTCTGCCCCAGCCCAAGCCGCGCGGCCGTCAACGTCCTTCGGCGCGCCGCAGACGGTCTTCCAGTTCGGCGATTCGGCGTTGAGCGGCGTCTGCCCGCGCGGTCTCCCGATTAGCCTGCGCGGCCAGTTCTTCAAGCAATTTCGCCGACTCGACCGCATCGGGCAGCACATCGTCCGAACCGGGTTCCCGGAACCGCAGCTCGCCGTCCCTGAGCAGAACCTCAAGGCCCAGCACCACGCTGACCAGCCCATCACCCGCCGGTGCCGTCGCCGCAGGCGTCCAATCGCCGCCGGCGGAGCGCTTGAGCCCCTGCAAGGACTCGCCACCATCGCGACGCCAGCCTCGGGGATCGAACAGCCAGTTCTCGCGCACACCGAGGGCCGCGTAGAGTGCGGGCTTTTCGTAGACGTCCTGTTTCCAGCTGTCTTGCGAGAGCACCTCGAGGATCAGGTCCGGAACCCTCGGCTGTTCCCACAGCTTGTAGGACAGATCGGGACGTTCATGGACCCCGAACACCACCATGACGTCGGGAACCACCAGCGCGCGTCGGTTGCCGCGCTCGAAGTAGAACCCCAGATCGGCCTCCGCGATCACGTCCTCCCGGTTGGCGTAACGCGCCCGCACGACCTCGACCAGGTGGATCCGCGCGTCAAAGTGGCGTGTAGATTCCACGGTCGAGCCGTCGTGAAAGGGGTAGCCGTCGTCGTCGCATTCGACAGGCGGCACGGGATGGTAGAGCGCCCGGGCGTGAACAACGGAGAGGGGTGGCTCGCGGAGTACCCCACGGGACACGCGACCGCGCCCCTTGACCGGGTCCGCCTCGCCCTCGGGCACCGTTATTTGTTTCATGGTGGGAACGTAGCACAAAAGCCGAACTCCCGAATGCGGGACGCACATTATCGGGGAACGCGGGTTGGCAACGTTTGCGGCAACGGCTTGCCGCCGTGTACGAAATTGTCGGATCTTCGCGTAGAAAATCACCCCGCCGACGAGACGGCGCGCCCCGGAACGGTCTTCACGGCAGACCTTTTTCCAGGTCGCGTAGGCGCGTGCGGGCGGCAGCCAGTTCCCCGGGATTCGTGTCGAGTCGCTCCGCCCATGCCAGCGCGTCCCGGGCCTCTTCGAGTCGACCGGCCTCCGCCAGGGATCGGCCCAAATAGATGAAACCAATCGTGAACGATTCGTCGATGGCGACCGCCCGCTCGAATCGATCGATCGCCTCGGGCCAGCGTTCCCGGGCACCCTCGATCATCGCCGAGGTGTGCAGCACGACGACCGGATTCTTGGCACCCTGCTTGATCGCCTCGTCGAAAGCCGCCAGGGCATCGTCGTGGCGTCCCTCCTGGGTGGCCAGCAGACCGAGCTGCTCGTGTGCCCATGCATCGGTCGGGTTGGCCGCAACGGCCTGCTCGAGATGATGCCGAAGCCGCTCGCGATTTCCCTTCTTCTTGTAGGCCTGGGCAAGATGACGATGGAAACGGTAGTAGTCCGGGTGCTTTTCGAGCGCCGCGCGCAGGATGTCAACCGCCTGGTCGACCCTTCCCGCCTCGGTGTACGCCCACGCCAGCGTTCCAACGAAGGACGGATCCTCCGGCCGCACCGTTCGAATCGAGTCGATCACCTTGAGGGCCTCGCGCACCGATCCCGAGCGGATCAGATCCTGTGCGTAACGCAGCCGACCGCTGTACCCGAAAATGTAGTCGGAGCGCTCCGCTACCCGGGGGTCGTACCAACGAATCGGTGTCGCCTGGCGGCCGCGGGCCATGGCGATGCGAGCGTCATCCTGTCGGCCGAGAGCGCGGTAGGCCTGGCCGACCATCCGGTAGAGATGCGGATGGGGGTCTTCGTCGATCATCGGTTCGAGGATTTCAACGGCCTCTCCGGCCTGGCCCTGGTCGAGC
>JAPOYW010000674.1 GCA_026706425.1 Gammaproteobacteria bacterium | reverse complement strand
TCTCGCGCATGACCATGCGGAAGTAGTAGGTGGCGACCGCGGCCACGGGGATGATCGCGAGTCCGACCAGGGTTAGATGGAAGCTGTAGTGCAGCATGATGGCGAGCGCGAAGAAGAACGGCATCACGATGCCCGCCCTGGACACGAAACCGGTCAGGAGGTCGAACAGGTTCTCGATGTCGTTGGTGACCCGGGTCATTACCCGTCCAACGGCGACGTGGTCGTAGAAGGACGCGGGCTTGCGTTCGAGCGATGCGAAGAGATCGATGCGCAGGTCGCGCAGGGTCTTCAGCGACCCGCTGGTGAGCAGCAGTTGCTGGGCGACGCCCAACAGGGACTGCACGACGAAGATGGCGATGTAGAACAGCACCGCCACCGCGAGCGGCTGGATGGACAACACGTCGACGGACCATTGCAGTGCGTCCACGAGACCGTAGTCGGGCGCTTCGGCGGCCTTGTTCGGGACCAGGATCTCGTCGATGACTATCCGGTTCTGAACGACGGGCATGAGTACGCCCAGGCCCGAACCGACGATCACCAGGACGGCGCTCGCGATCAGCGTGACCCGGTACGGCTTCGCCCATTTCAGGAGCCGCAGGAACAGGCGCAGGTTCAGCGCCTGGTGGGTGAGTTCGGCGTCGAAGGCCGAGTAGTTGCGCGCCGGCTGCGCCTTGGTGGCTGCCCCGTTCATCCGTCGCCCGGTACGGCGGCGAGCGCCGGTTCGTCGTCGGCAACCTCGAGGTCGCGCAGCAACTGGCTTTTGCGGGAGCGGTCGAGCTCCTGGTTGCTCTGCACGGCTTCGAGTTCGGCGTAGTAGCCTTTCTTGGCGAGCAGTTCCGCGTGGGTGCCGGTCTCGAGGACCCGGCCGTTGTCCACCACGTAGATGCGGTCGGCGTGACGCGCGGTCGAGACGCGGTGCGAGATCAGTAAGGTGGTCTTCGAACCGCGCAGGCGCTCGAGCCCGGACAGGATCCGGTCTTCCGTCTCGGTGTCGACGCTCGAGAAACAGTCGTCGAGAAGCAGCACCTTGGCGTCCCGAATGAGCCCCCGGGCCAAGGTGGCGCGCTGCTTCTGACCACCCGAAAGCGTGATGCCCCGCTCGCCGACGATGGTCGCGAGCTCGTCGGCCATTTCGCGGATGGTCGGCCCGAGTCCGGCGGCGTCGACGGCGTCCCAGATCGGATCGTCCGGGCGTTCGGGATCGTCGTAGGTCAGGTTCTCGCGCAGCGTAGCCGAAAACAGGAACGGATCCTGGGGCACCAGGGTCACGACCTCGCGCAGATTCCGCACCGGGAAGTCGCAGACGTCGTGGCCATCCAGGAACACGCTGCCCTTGGGCGTGTCGAGCAGGCGAACGGCGGCCTTCAGGATCGTGGACTTGCCGGAGCCGACGCGGCCAAGCAGCGCGACGGTTTCTCCCGCGTTCACGTGCAGGTCGATGTTGCTTATGGTCGGTCGGGGTGCGCCGGGATGGCGGTACGAGAACTTCCGGAACTCGAGGCGTCCTTCGATGGGGCCCGACGGCTGGAAGTGCGGATCGTCGACGACCTCGGGCTCGGCGTCGAGCACCTCGAAGAGCCGCTCGGTACCGGCGGCGGCGGCAACGAACATCGCCAGCGAATGGCCGATGGACGTCACCGACATGGTGACCATCGCGAGATAGAAGGAGAAGGCCGTCCACGTCCCGACGGTGATGTCTCCGGACAGCACCAAGAGCCCGCCGTAGAACATGATGATCAGCGGCGAGATCGTTGAAGTCGCCTGCATCGCGACGCCCATGAAGGTCTGGTAGCGCGTGGCGCGGTAGCACTTCTGGGCATACACCGTGCTCGAGCGCCTGAAACGGGCGATCTCGTGGTCTTCCTGGGCCATCGCCTGGATGGTGCGGATGCCGTTTAGGTTCTCCTGGGCGAACGACGTGACCTCCGCCATCGCCTCCTGGCGCTCCCGGTAGTACGGATACATGCCCCGGGCCATGATCCAGCCCACCATGCCGACCAAGGGCAGGGGCAGCAGCGCCCAGCCGGCCAGCGCCGGCGCCTGGTGGACCATGAAAGCCACGCCCATGAGGAACGTCATCAGCGTCTGCAGGATCATCACCCACCCGAACGATGCGGCCATGCGCACCATGCGAACGTCGTTGACCGCCCGGGACATGAGATCGCCGGTGCCGAAGCGGTTGAAGAAGGTCGGGCCCTGGAACTGGATGTGGTCGAACAGACGCTTGCGCAGGTCGTAGGTAATGGCGATAGAGATTCGCCGCAGCGCCCAGCGCGTGGCGATATAGATGCCCGAGTGGACGATGACGATTGCCAGGATGCCGAGCGCGGGATAAACGTAGTTGGGCTCGATCTCCGTATAGGACAGGCTGTCGATGGCGGTCTTCATGAGCAGCGGCTGGTACATCATCAAGGCGCGGGTGACCAGGAGCCCAAGCAGCGAGAACGCCAACACCCAGCGGTACTGTTTCACGTACGGAAACAGCCGTTTCAGGTGCCCCAGGTGCTTGAACGACGAGCGTTCCTGCGCCGGTCCCTTTCGATAGCTACCGAAACTGCCGCGGCTGCTGCTGTAGCCACCGAAGCTGCCGCCTCGCATGCTCACAACGAATTCCCCGTTCCGGCGTGTGTGCATCGGACACGACCTGCCCGTTGGAGGCTTGTACGGGTGGCGGTCGTTGGCGCGCCGAATTGCTGCGGCGAAGTCGGTTGAAGAGGTTCGGTGGATGGATGGGGGCTAGGCAAAACTTGGTGGAGAGGGTCGGGGTTGACCGACCATTCTACACCA
>JAPOYW010000324.1 GCA_026706425.1 Gammaproteobacteria bacterium | reverse complement strand
ACCTCAGTCGTCGAAGACGTTGCTCTTGCAGCGTACCTGCACGATGCCGGCAAGGCGGATCGTCGCTTTCAGGTCATGCTCGCTGGGGGCGACGAGTGGAACATGCCGGAGACCGTGCCGATGGCAAAAAGCGCCAGAGGATCGCCGGGGTCCTGGAGCCAGGCGAGACTACCGCATGGCTGGCGACACGAAGCGCAATCCGTTCGCATGGCGTGCGAGCATCCTCGCTTCGACGACGCGCATGATCCGGAACTGGTGCTCTGGCTGATCGGCACTCACCATGGGCTGGGCCGGCCTTTCTTCGCCTTTGCCGAAGACGACCCCGAACCAGATCTGCTTCCTTGTCTCGATGTCGCGGCCTGGCATCCCCGTCTCCCCGGCCCGCAGACTCTAGCTTTCGATCATCTCGGGAACAATTGGACCGATTTGTTCGAGTCCCTGAAGCGCCGGTATGGAGTTTGGGGTTTGGCGCACTTGGAAGCGATCATACGGCTCGCCGACCACCGTGCCTCGGAGGGAAACACGCGGTGAACGCCAAGACCCGCCACCGCCTGAACGGGCTCGAACCCGACAACCTGCTGGCCTTTCTCGCACTCCTCGGCCTCTTGCGTGCACTGCAGAAGGACGGCCAACTGGGGACAGTTCGCGCTGCATGGTCCGTAGATCAACCGCCCGTTCGGCCGGTCCTCCACCTCGGTTGTCCCGAACCTGAGACTAGCCTTGTAGACTCCGCCATTCGGGGCCTTCGCGCATTGGCGGCGCAGATTGACCTAGAAGGTCGTAAGGATCTCCGGGTCACGCGGACGGAAGGCGCCGACTTGCTTACGCACGCTAGAGAGTCTGACGCGGGTGGTGTCTGGTCAGCGCTTATCAGCGATGCCGCCGTCTATAGAGACGGCCGGCTAGAGCCAACCCCGCTCTGCCTGATGTTCGGACAGGGTCACCAGCATTTCCTTGCTCGCCTCGCGTCGATTCCCCGTTTGAAGACCCCGCCAGATCGCGGCAAGGGGCGCACCAAGAGAGCAGTCTCGGAAGCGGAAGCACTTGCCGAGGCGCTGTTCGACAAATGGCAGAGGCCCGACCCGACCGAGTCGTTCAGATGGGATCCCAAAGAAGACGTTCGCTATGCTCTGCGAGCAAACGACCCCCAGCGGCGGCAGGACAAGGAAACAACCCAGCACGGCGCCAATCGTCTTGCGGCGATCGCTCTGCCTCTGTTGACTGTCGCGCCTCAAGCCCCTTTGGGCGGCAGACCCCGCTTGGCCGTGCGTGGCGGTGGTCGGGATGCGACGGGGCAGTTCACCTTCTCGTGGCCCATCTGGCGCGACCCGATCAGCCTGTCGTGTGCCTGCCACTTACTTAACCATCCGCGACTCGACGACACAGAGGTCCGACTCGCACTAGGCATTGTGGAGCAACGCCTCGCCACGCGCGTCGCTAACGGTAGATACAGGAACTTCACACCAGGTGTAGCCTGCTAAATGCGCGGCGCACTCGGAGATTTACGGGTGTCCAGAACAGAGCCGCCAGCATCCGCCACCCGCTTCGGCACAAAGAATGTCAGAGGCTGGAACGCAGGTTGGCAGGTCGCAAGTCCCGCACGTCCGCACCGCTTGCGCATCCACGGCCAGACTGCCCACACTTGATGGCCTCCAACAGAAATCAACGAGGGACGTGCTGGCCCACTGATCGCCCCAAGCGGTTCTTAACTTGGCGGGTTAGCCTTGCAAGCCTCGATCCAATCGAGATACCGGGCAACACGCGTATAGACGCCGAATACGCCCGGCCGCGCGCAGCCGATACCGAAACTCACCACACCTGCCTGCTGCCAACCCGTTGTCTCTGCCTGCACCATCAGCGGACCACCACTATCACCCTGACATGAGTCCACACCACCTCCATCGGTTCCGGCACATACCATGTTGGGAGTAATCGTAGTCTGATAGGCCTTCTGGCATTGCTGGGTCCCTTGGATCGGAATCGACACTTGCTGAAGCGCGTTGAAAGACGACGGCCCTCCTTCGGCCAAGTGACCCCACCCAATCACTGTCGCAACGTCTCCGTTCTGAGCACCTGTCTCGGCCGGATCGATCAACTGCATCGGAGTTAGAGTAGATCGTCCCTTAAGCTTCAACAGCGCGATGTCATTGTCCATCGTGGACTCGTCGTAACCGATGTGGGAGAGCACAAACTCTACGTCGATTTCCTCACCGCCGCCCGCGCTGAGATCAACGCGCCAAGAATCACCTTGTCCCCTGGTTCGGCCTCACAGTGTGCTGCCGTAAGTACCCAATCACCGTCGATCAAGGATCCGCCGCAGTACGCAAACATCGAGCCATCTGCCTGCGTGAACGCAAGGGCAGCGGCCCATGGCCACGCCCCCGCCATCGCATCAGTGCCGCCGACTATCCGTTCGGTCGGTCGATCAACGCGCTCAGCCTCACTCCGTCCCGCCAAAGCCATGACTCGCGTCGCGTCACACGCCTCGGACGTCGAAGGAGCTGGAACATCCGAACCTTGGCGATCCGGTTGTTCCGTGCAACCGCTTACCAGTAAACACAGTGCTATTGCCGAACTGCAGAGAGCCCGTCCTGAAGTCACCATGTCCTTTGCCCGCCCTTTTTGTGATTTGCTGAACCATCGTCTCCCACCCGCCGGAGCCGGGTCAAGAGCCGCCAGGCTCCGACTCATGCTGGGTGCCCCCGCTCCCTGTCCGATAGTCCGATAGACGGCTAGCTAGCCGGAACCGGGTCAAGGGCCCGCAGGGCGCCCGGCCTGCGCCGGGCGCGC
>JAPOYW010000335.1 GCA_026706425.1 Gammaproteobacteria bacterium | reverse complement strand
AGACGGGACCTGCACGGAGTGTGGCGAAGGAAGGGTCCCGAACGAGGACGGGACAGCCTGCGTGTGCGAGCACGGCGAGCACGCGCTGAACCCCGGCACATGCGCGTGCAACCGGGAATCCGTGGACGACCTCGCAATAGATCAGCTGCAGAAGGTCCCTAAGAATGCGTGGGAACATTTCGAAAGATACTATTGCGCTGGGGGGCTTGACCCCGCGGTGGGTTCTCGAACCTACTCTACGGAAGGACAAGAGGATGTATGCTCCCTCGAAGACGGGTCCGAGGTCATGTCCTGGGCAATCAATTCCATTGCTGTCGGACACTCCCATCCTTACTTCGATCCGGATGCCGACTATTCCGGCGCGAACAGGGTCCAATGTGGCGTAGACAGGAGGGGCATCCCCACGTACATAGACAGCGGGTCGAAGGCTAGGTATTTCAACATGGTCGCCGGAAAGATGTTCTCCCCGAGTGACATGCAGTGGTCAACGCCCACGTATCTGGTCGTGCCGATGCGGGACGAGGTGAAGGTCTACCGGCCGGACGAGGGATTGGAGGAAACGATATGGAAGAAGTGAACACGAGCGAACGGCGTTGCTTGCGGGCGACGCGCATCCTCGCCTGTGTGCTGTGTGTTCTCATTCCCGCATGGGAATCCTTGGCGGGGTCCAACTTGGCTGACGATGCCCTTTGGAACGACGATCGGGACTGCAACCAAGCGCGGGCGAAGGCGAAGAAGGAGTCGGACGATCCAGACGTGCTGTACCTGCTCGCCCTTTGCACTAGCGGTGATAGATACATCGAGAGGCGCGCGGGATTATTGGTGAGGGGTCTGGAGATCGATCCGAAAAACGCCGACTTGCTGAGCGTGTTGGCATTGACAATCCAGCTTGAGGACCCCGCCGGCGCTGGTGTCGACGCTGCAACGCTGGATCGTCACCGGCGCACGCTCTACGAGATCGCGGAGACGCCGGTGGACAAAGTCCGAGCCCTAGGATTCATGTACGATGCCGCCGTCACCGTCGGCGACGAGGAAGCCGCAGCGGAGATTCGCCATCGGGCAAGGCGCGTCTGGGCATTGGATGCGCTGGACTACGGCCCGGAACACCGGGCGGACAGCCTGCGCACGGTCTGTAGCACTGGCGTATTCGCCTTCGATCTCGAAGACATGTGCATTGCGGTGCTTGAAGCGCTCGCGGGAGAGTCCGCTCATGCAGGCGAGGTCATTCCCGACGACGTGCTGGCCCAGATCCATGAAACGGCGCGCAAGCTGTTCCAGCGAGTGGAGTGGCAGTCAGGTCCAAAGACCAGAGCCAGCGAGCGCCTGAACGCGATCCTCGCCACCCATCCTGCCTCGGTGAGGTCGTCCGAACACTACCGGGTGTACGCGGCCACCCAGACCACTTGGAGGGACCGCATCGCGGCGCTGCGGCGGGCCGTGGAACTCGACATTGGCAATCAGCGGGCGAGGTGCGCCTTGGGGGTCGCGTTGGCATGGACCGGTGCGCAGGACGAAGCCTGGGAGGTATTCGCGGAGCTGGCGGCGGAGGCTGATGATCAGCCAGCGTGCAACGCCGCAGAAGCACTGCAATATTTCAAGCGCGGTGTGGCGGGGACGGCCCAGGAGTCGCTCGACGACCTCCCCCGGGTTTTCCACTACTAGGAGGCGTTGCAGGATTCGCGGCCACACGCGACTCCCCGCCTACCTGCGCCCGAGGTGCGGCCACAGGACAGGAGTCCGGGACACACGCGAATCCGTCCTACACGGGGCCGGGCCGGAGCGACACGGGCAGGCCCGCAAGCAACATCCGTGTACACACGCATTTTCGGTCCCACACGACCGTAGGAAACCGACCCGGACCGGTTTGGCGGTTGCCGAACAATGCTGGCCGATCCTCGGAGATCGAGAGATTGCTGGTCGAGGCCGGCCAAAACCCGTCGCCGACAGTTCAAGGCTCGAGAGTCTGCCGGTTACCTCGGTGGGCGAGGTGGAAGATGCCCGCTCCCCGTCCGCCAAACGAAATCTCCTACTCAACGGTTGCCGTTGCCCGCCGCTTTGCCGCCCGGGCGGCGTCGATCTCCAGCTTCATCTTGTAGATTCCTAGCGATTCCTTGACATCTGCCGGGACCGGTCGGCGCAACGCGGGTATACGCTGGTACTCCCCTCTCTCCATCGCAAGCCGCAACGTGCGCGTGGTCTTGGGCGTCGAGTAGGTTGCGATCTCGGTGAGGCCCGACGAGTAGAAGCCCATCCGCTGCATCAGCTTGTCCGAGGCGTTGGCGAGGACCTCCGGATCCACCGTCAGCTGCCAGTTCTCCTGCTGGCGCAGCCAGGGTTTCACGTTGGAGTTGGTCATGATGTAGCGCCACTCGTCGGTGTGGTTCACGCCGGTGCCGTGCAGAAGGCGCCCGTCCATCAGGACCACCGTGCCGCCCTTGGCTTCGACGTTGATGGCGGGCGGCAGGGGACCGACTTCCTCGCCGGGTCTCACCGACGAGACCAGGCGGTGGCTGGTGGGGACGACCAGCGTGCCACCGTTCACCTCGTTCATGTCCTGCATGATGTAGACGGTGTTGACCAGTATCGGCGCGCCGGGAGTCTGTATGGGATGAATCGCGCCGGAGTCCTGGTGCAGATTCTGGGGGTAGCTGCCGGGACGGGCGATGTTGGAGGCGAACGAATAGGCGTAGTGGCCGCGGCCTAGGAGTTCGTTGTTGAGCTGCTCGATGAGCGGACCGCCCTGTACCCACTCGGGGCTGAACTCGATGCACTTGGCGAAGCAGTCGCCCT
>JAPOYW010000139.1 GCA_026706425.1 Gammaproteobacteria bacterium | reverse complement strand
CGCCTCCATCCCACCGTGTGCTGCAGAACGTCCGATTGTTTCACATCGGTGATTCCATCTATGCCGTCGCCACACAATGGATGTTGAGTGGACGATCACCGGTTAGGGAGATCACGGTAGACGTATTCAGTGACACTCCCGCTGGCTAGTATGCACGCGCACCAATCGTAGCCCCGTCGCGCCGCGCCCCTCACCTGGTCCCACAACGCCGTGCCGGCGGCGGGCCTCGACGGGGCGAGGCTCCCTCTGCTTCTCGGTGTCAGGCTCGCGGTCTTGATCGCGTTTCATCCAACAACCGCAAGCCCGCCCGCGACCTGCTCAGGTTGCTCTGCTCGCACTTCAGCAGGGCGGAACCGTGCAGGGGCTCATCGCCTAGGGCATTCAACGATTTCCTCGCCAAGAACAAAATGCCGGAGATAGCCGACACCGAATGGCCCGGCCGAGAAGACAACGGCACCTAGGTCCGCCGCCAAGCGTGCCGAATCCGCTTCTGCGGCACATCGCTCTCTCTTTGATGGCTCTACAAGTACTCGCATCTATTGCCGCCAACGCAAGACGGAGTAAGAGAGGAGGGCGAAACGGGTTGCCCCGTCCGTCCGCTGGCTGATCAGCTGGCGCTACGCCTGGTCGGGTATCGACGTGACCGCGCCGGGGTCCTCGACGCGGTGGCGCCCCGCAACGAGAAGGACGTCGATACCTTCGAGGAAAACGGCTTGCGGGCGGCGTTTAAATGGGATGCCTCGGAGACCTTCGAGGTCACCGCAATGGTCAACGTGGTCAATAACGAATTCGGGGGTCCCGTGGTGGCATTTCACTGCTACACCGAACCGTTCAACGAAAGGGATGGCCCCGACGGTCGGGTACCCCTCTACGATCTGCCGGGGACCACCTGTGCCCGCGGAAGGTCGGATCTGCTCGATCACGGCGACCCGTACGTCACGCATCTCGCCCACCCAGACATGGTGAACGACGGATTCGATGATCACACCAACTATAATCTCAACATCGACTGGGAATTGCCTTTTGCCGATCTGGTTTCCTCCACGTCTTATTTCGAACGGGAAGCCAACGCAGCCCTGGAACTAGGTCTAGCCGAGGGGGCCGTTTTGGTTAACCGGTTTCGCTGTTTCAGGCAATTGTCGGTGTGCGGGCCGAACACGGTGTCCGCCACCGGCATTACACACATTAGGTATCGCTTGACCGAACGGATCGTCCAGGAATTCCGTTTGATTTCCAATACCGATGGCCCGCTGCAGTGGACGCTCGGGGCTTACTTCAAGGATGATGATTCGCAACTGGGGCAGGTCGCCCCTTGCTACAAAGGCGGCGGCTCCCCGGCCCACGCCGCCCTCGATAAATGCCGGTGGATACTTGGCTTTTTTCCCGACGTCCCCGTCGAGGATCAGGCCCAGATCGTACCGTGGTATAACAATCGCCTTGGTGTGGGAAATAACAACTATCTAGGCTTCAAGGAGCAGGCCATTTACGGCGAAGCCAGCTACCGTCTGAGTGATCAGTGGGAGATCCAGCTCGGCCCACCGTGAATGGCGAAGGCGCGTCCTTCGGGGAGCGGCCGGCCCGGCTTGCGCCGCCGGTGGGTGCTACCGAACGCCGGCGATGCCGTTCTTGATGCCCTCCGCCGCCCAGCCCGCCCAGGGCAGGGTGAAGAATCGGAAGCCCTTGTCCTGCAGTTGTGCGGGAGAGATGCCCGGTGGAACGAAGAACATACCCGCCGCGACGCCTGCGGCTTGGCATGCCGCCCCGATCTTGTCCAATGCCGCGTGATACGTGTCGCTCGTGTAGTCCAATGCGACATCCAGGTTGATCGACAGGTCCGACGGCCCCACGAGCAGGACGTCGATGCCGGGTACGGCGAGTATGTCGTCGAGGGCGTCGAGAGCTTCCTGGGTCTCGATCATGGGGACGATAAGCAGTTGCTCGTTCACGGCGTCCATGTATTCGCGGTAGTTCTTGAACTCGCCCCATTCGCCGCGCATGCCGGCGGAACTGCGGACGCCGTCGAAGGGATATTTGCACCACTTCACCATGTCAGTGGCTTCATCGGGCGTGTTCACCATCGGAACGACGATGCCTTTCGCGCCGATATCGAGCGCATAGCAAATCTGGTCGGGACGCAGGTCGCCAACCCGGACGATCGGTGCCGCATTCGTGCCGCGCGTTGCCGACACGGCCCGCGCGAGACCCTTGATGTCGTCCGTCGAGTGCTGGGTGTCGAACAGGATGAAATCGAAGCCGGAACCTGCGAGAAAGCGAACTTCGCTGTTGGCGCCTGCGGTCGTGCCGACGGCGGTTCCCCCGGATTTGAGCAAGTCCTTGACGTGGTTCATTGAGTAGACCTTCGGCGAAAACGAACCGCGAACCTTACGGCGTGGCGTTGGAAAGTGCCAGTTTGGTCCGGCGCGATGTACGGAGCGACCGTAGGGGACGGGCCTAGGAGTCCGCGTCACAGAAACGGCGCGCCAGCGCCGTTGATGGACGCGGAGTCCTAGGGCGGTGGGGGCTGGGGCCGGACGGCGAGCGCGCGCCCTTGCGGTCGCGGGCGAGCCGTCTGGCGGCGTTGTCCCGTCCCGGCGCGCCCTACGGGCGTGATCGAGAATGCTGCCGCATTCTCGTGTCATTTAGTCCGAGGTCGTCGTTGCGGGCGACGACAAACGTCGCCCCTTGCATGGAACATCCGACGAAGGGCGCATCGCGCCCTGCGGAGAATGTTCCATGATCGACGGCGGGGCTGGGCCCGAGGCGACCCGACGCACAGCGGAGCGAAGGCGCGTC
>JAPOYW010000046.1 GCA_026706425.1 Gammaproteobacteria bacterium | reverse complement strand
CCCACCGGTACGTTCCGCGTCCGGTGGGGCAGCCGGTGGATCAGCCCCGGTCGCCAAGTTGTCCATGCGGCTGAGACGTATGCGCTCGCGGTATTGGAGAACCTCGTTCATTGGCAGACGAGCGCGCTGCCTCAGGCATTAGTCTGCGTCGAAGCCACTATTCCCGCCGACACGCAGCAGGAGCAGGTCGACGACGTCGACCCGAGGGCGCTTGACTCGTTGCACCATGCGGTCACGCGAGCATCCGGCGACGATTGGTACGACCGACGCCGAACCGCCGTGCTATGGGTCCCTTCGGCGGTCTCCCCCTACGAGCGCAATATCTTGTTCAACCAGACGCACAAGGACTTCAACAACGTCGAAGTCGCCACGCCCGTGCCAGCAGTCCTCGACCGTCGACTTGTGCAGGAGTCCAGAGTGGTGAGGGTTAGTTCGTAGGCATATTGGACCACCGGGCACCCTTGATGCTATGTGACAGATTCAAAGTAGAAATTTGAATCTGTCAACGCAGGGTGGTAGTTTCGCACCGTGATCACTAGGGACTTGGCATCGCAAATCAAGAAGGCGGCGTCGTGGTCGCCATCGATTACCGTCACGGGTCCGCGGCAAAGCGGCAAGACGACCCTGTGTCGAGCGACGTTGCCCGATCATCCGTATCGGTCGCTGGAGGCCCCCGATGACAGGGCGTTCGCCATCGAGGACCCGAGGGCGTTCCTTGCCCAGTTCCCGGATGGGGCGGTTATCGACGAGGTACAGCGGGTTCCCGACCTGCTCTCCTACCTGCAAGGAGCGATTGACGACGATCCGGCACCCGGGCGCTGGGTATTGAGTGGCTCGCAGAACCTGGCGCTGATCGCCTCCGTGAGCCAGTCATTGGCCGGTCGGACCGCGCTGCATCAACTGCTGCCGCTCTCGTGGAACGAGGTCGGTCGCTTCCCCAACCCTCCGGCGACCCTGGAAGAAGCGCTCTTGAGCGGCGGCTATCCCCGGATATTCGATCAGAAACTCGACCCGTCTGACTGGCTGCGGTCCTACGTCGGTACCTATATCGAGCGCGACGTGCGTGCGATCAGCAACGTGGACGACCTCGGTGCGTTCCAGCGGTTCCTCGCCCTTTGCGCTGGACGCACCGGGCAACTGCTCAACTATTCGTCGCTGGCCGACGACTGCGGAATCACGCAACCGAGTGCCAAGTCGTGGTTCAGTATCTTGGAAGCGAGTTTCGTTGCCTTCCATCTGCCGGTGTTCAGCGGCAAGATCCGCAAACGGCTCATCAAGATGCCGAAGCTGTATTTCTACGACTCGGGTCTGGCATGTTGGCTCTTGGGCATCCGCGAGCCGGAACAGCTTGTTTCGCACCCGTTGCGCGGTGCCCTGTTCGAGACCTGGGTGGTCTCGGAAGTGCTGAAGCATCGGACGCATCGCGGCGAGACACGCGGCTTGTCGTACTACCGGGAACGAGGCGGCGGCGAACTCGATCTCGTCGTCGACGATCCGAACGGCGTGACCTTGATCGAGGCCAAATCTGCGAAGACGCCGTCATCGAGCCTGTTCGACGGCGCGAGACGCGTTCGTAGTCACCTCGACGACGTGGGGACGCCTTCAGAAGTGGTCGTGGTCTACGGCGGTGACGAGTACCGGCGCAATTCGGATGGCAGTCGCCTGGTCCCTTGGCAGCAGGTCCATGTGGCGGCGGCGACACGGGACGTCGAAGTGGGCGAGGAAGATCGTTGAGTCCTGATCGTCAGACGATGGATGAACGACACGTCATCCGCTGCATCGCAGCCGGACGTCACTGAATGTAGAATCAGGTTGTCGGCCGAGGGAACCCCGGGAGAACTCCAATGCGATTTGCTGGCATAACGATCAACCCGGACCAAATGGGTGGGGTTCCTTGCATTCGCGGTCTCCGGATACCGGTTGCCACCGTCGTCGGGCTCCTTGCTCAGGGCATGAGCGCGACGGACGTGTTGGCCGACTACCCGGATCTCCGGCCCGACGATATCCGCGAAGCGCTCCGCTATGCCGCGGCTGCGGTCAACGAGCGGCAGCTACCACTGGTGGCATCGGCCTGAAGTTCCTCGTCGACAACGCCCTGTCTCCCCGGCTCGCAGCCGGTTTCTGTGCGGCTGGCCACGATGCGGTCCATGTCCGCGACATCGGCCTCCAATCGGCCACGGACATCGCGATATTCGAGATTGCGGCCGACCAGAGTCGAATCATCGTGTCGGAAGACACGGACTTCGGCACTCTGTTGGCGCTACGGGATGCAGCGGCACCGTCGGTTGTCCTCTTTCGCGGCATGTTGGATCGGCGTGCTGGGAGCCTTCTGCACACACTCGTTGCCAACATGGCGTCGGTGGAAGCCGATCTTGAAGCAGGGGCGGTAGTCGTCTTCGAGCCGAGTCGAATTAGGATTCGCCGACTCCCGATGTGGGGCGCCAGGGACTCCGGGCGGTAGGTGGGTGGCGTCGCGACGGCGGGTGGTAGGACGCCATTCGCCCCAAAGACGCTGCGCCGCATTACCTGTACGGGCAGCGACCTGTCCGTATGTGCTCTTCGAAGTCGTCTCGGAAGTACCTTAGCGCACTGGCTAGTGGCTCCATGGCACCAGGCGCGTGGAGACAGAAGGTGTTGGTCGTGCCGCCGATGAACATGGCGTTGCGGTCTAGAAGTTCTAGGTCGCCTTCCTTGCCCCGCCCTTCCTCGATGTCGATGAGGAGTTCCTCGACCCAGGGCAGGCCTTCCCGGCAAGGGGTGCAGAAACCGCAGGACTCCTGGGCGAAGAAGTGCTCGAGGTTGCGGCACATGTCCACCGGGC
>JAPOYW010000699.1 GCA_026706425.1 Gammaproteobacteria bacterium | reverse complement strand
GACGTGGGACGAGCCGCCGGCGGACACGATCACGAACTCCGTCCTGCACGACCTCGACCTCTGGGTCGACCGCGGCGTGTCCTGCCAGGATGTGGCCGCCTGCGGACGCTATTCCTCCCGCTCGCGGATCGACAACGTCGAGTGGGTCATCGTCCCGAACCCGCCGGCGGGCGTGTACCGCCTGAAGGTGCTGCCGAACCGCATCTACGGGGCTGCACCGCGCGCGGGCCTAGCCTGGACGGTGATCCGCGGCGACTCGTCGCCGACGCTCAGCGTCGCTGTCGACAGCGACGAAATCGAGGTCGCACCCGACGGCACGTTCGACGTAGAGGTCACGCTGACATCCGATGCCTACGTGGCTGCCGGCGCAAACCTCCGCGTCGAATGCCGGACCGCCGTCGGCTCGAAGGCCTGCGACAAGCTGTCCTTCACCGGCGACGACAGCATGGTGCATCGGGAGGACGGGCTCGAACGCTCGCTCGCCCGGGACGGCGCTTCCATCGTCGTCGGCGAAGTCGGCCCCGACGAGGAGCAGTCGGTCACGCTAGGTTTCTCCGGGCAGTCCGAAGGTTCTTTCCGGCTGCACTTCTCCGCAAGCGGCTGGAACGCCACAAGCGGGGATGCCTCGGTCGCGGTGACCGTCGGCGCCGGCGCGGACATGCCGGCAGCGGTCGAGCGACCGCCGAACGACGACTTCGCGATGGCCATGGAACTCGCCGCCACGGGCGAAACCACGTTTGACATCGTCGCCGCGACGCCGGACCCCGGTGAACCCGCGTATGCTCTGGGCCCCGGCCACCCGCAGCGGGTGCGTTCGCTCTGGTACGTCTGGACGGCACCCGAATCGGGCCTCGCCCGGTTCACCATCGTCCAATCGACGCTCGGCGACCACTCGGACTACGTGATCGTCGACGTCTTCGGGGATGGCCCGTTGGCCGGTATCGAAACGGTCGCCGGCGGAACGCTCGGCGGCGGCGCCACGTTCTTTGCGGAGCAAGGCGAGGCCTATCGCGTTCGCCTTAGCATCCATGCGCAGAGTCTGGCCACCCGGCGATCGGCCATGCCCGAGCTGACGCTCAGCTGGGGCCCCGGCAGCCGGCCCGAGAACGACAACTACGCGCTCGCCGAAGCCATCGAAGGGTCCAGTGGAGCCATGACCGGCACGAACCAGGGCGCGACCACCGAACCGGCCGAGTTCATGGGGCATTCGAACCCGAACTGGCCCGTACCCACAAGCGGGTGGACGTCGAGCGTCTGGTACCGGTGGACCGCACCGTCGACCGGGGACTTCCGCTTCTCGGTCAACCGCGAGTCCCAAGTGGTGGCCGCCTTCGAGGGCGACAGCTTGTCGGGCGCGAGAATGGTGTCCGGCACTCCGGTACGGGGACCGGAAGACGGCATCGTGTTCCCGGCCACCGAAGGCGTCGAATACCGCATCGGGGTCGCCACCGGCAGCGCCTACTGGGCGGGTACGGAATTCGAACTGTCCTGGGCGCCGGGCGCGCGGGAGTTCCCCGGCAACGACGACTTGGCAGGTGCCGCGCCGACCTTCGGCGGCTTCGGATTCGGGAGCGTCGCGTTCAACGACATGACCGTGGAGCACGGCGAACCCGCGGCATCGGGCGTCCGCACCGCATGGTGGAGCTGGCAAGCCCCCGCCGACGGACGCTACACATGGCTCGTAGAGCGCCTTGGTGGATTCATCAATGACGAAGCGCCGCTGCAGATGGCCGTGTTCGCCGGCGAGGAACTGGGCGCGCTGGAAATCGTCGCCATGGACGAAGGCGACGAGACGATGGCACTGCAGATGGCTTTCGACGCGAACGCCGACACGGCCTACCGGCTTGCCATGGGACTTCCCCGCGATGCGGCCCAGGTGTCGCTGCCGTCGGCCACGTTGTTGATGCAGTGGGGCCCGACGCCCGAGAACGACGACTTCGCCAATGCCGCGCCGCTCGCCGGCATGAGCGGGTCCGTCAGCGGATCCAACCAGTTCGCGACCAGCGAGAAGGGCGAACACACCGGCGCGCTGGGCGATTCGTCGCTTTGGTGGACCTTCGAACCGGAGGAAAGCGGCTGGGTCCGCTTCGAGTTGGATGGCCCGCGCGGCTCGAAGCTGGCGATCTACCGGATCGGCGCCGACGGCGAGATGGAACTCGTCCGGATCAGCCGGAATCTCGGCACGCCGGCCGCGACGATAAACGCCGAGGCAGGTGCGCGGTACGTCATCCGCTTCGGGACGTACTACTACGACGCCGACGGTGCTGGCGGCGGCGCGCGGGGGGACTTCGAGCTTTCCTGGGGGCCGTCGGATCCACCCGCCCTGCTGCGGTACGTCGATAGCGTCGCAGATGGAACGATCGCCGGCGACGGCTCGGTGGTCGACCTCGACTCGCTCGGCCACCAGGCCTTCAACACCGATGGAACGGAACTCTACGTGGCGTCGGCGGCGGGCATCCTGGTCTTCGATAGGGATCCTGCCACCGGAAAAGTGGATCTGGCCGACACGCTCGAGGACTACCCGGTCCGACCCAGCATTTTCGGTCCGCCCACGCAGATGATCTGGGACGAAGCCGGTGCCGCCTTGCTGGTCGCCGGATGCGACGAGTGGGTCAAGTTCACGGCTGCGGAGGACGGCGGGATCGAACACGCCGGCAGCATCGACGGCGCACCGTGTCCGCTCGGCGACGTCTTGATCGAGGGAGACTTCGTGCACCACGTGATGACCCCGTGGCTGATCGAGACGTTCCGGTTCGACGAAGGGCACGACGCCTTGAGCTCGGCTGGCTTGAACATGATCCCCGACGTGACCCGCGCGGGGATGAC
>JAPOYW010000511.1:12270-25980 GCA_026706425.1 Gammaproteobacteria bacterium | reverse complement strand
CGGAGCGAAGGCGCGTCGTTGCCGACGCGGTCGGGGCGGCACTGGGGCGCTACGGGACGGCCTGCGGCCTGACCCGGGGCCCTGCGTGCCGCGTGGCCCGGTCGAACCAGTCGTCCGCGGGAGTGTCGTTGTAGGCGCGCAACAGTGCCTTGATCCGCGCCAGCGCGCCGTCGGGGTAGGCGGCCAGTTCCTCCGCCAGGCGGCGTGCGGCTGCTACCACGTCGTCATCGGGAACGGCGGCGTAGGCGATGCCCAGGGAGGCGAGTTCCGATCCCGTGAACCGACGCCCGGTCAGCGTCAGTTTCGCGGCCGTGTTCTCGCTGAGACGCAGGCGGAGCCAAGCCATGTTGTACGGTGCCGCCATGCCCTGCCTGACCTCGCCGACCTGCAGGAATGCGGTCTCGCCGGCGACGAGCAGGTCCGCTGCGAGTGCCAGGGCCGCGCCGCCGTTGATGGCGTAGCGCTCCAGGGCGGCGACGATGGGTTTGCGGCATTCGAAGATGGCCTTGTGGGCACGCCGCCAGATGGCGGGGAAACGCGGCATCCAGTCGGGAGGCGGATCTGCGTTGAAAGCCTTCAGATCGAGGCCGGAGCAGAACGCGCCGTCGGCACCCCGGAGCAGTATGGCCTGGATGCCGTCGTCGTCGCCGGCGCGCCCGATGGCCGCGGCGAGCGCTTCGCCCAAGGGACCGTTGATGGCGTTGCGCCGCTCGGGCCGGTTCAGGACGACCTCCGCCCACCGCCCGTATTGGACGAACTCCACTACCGCCATGGGACGCCCCCTTCGACCATCGACGTCGAAGACTATGCCACGTGGGCGATCCGCGCGACGGTCGTCGTCAGACCTCCGCCGCGCACCCGCCCGAGGGGATCAGGCGAGATCGAACCGGTCGAGGTTCATCACCTTGCCCCAGGCGGCCACGAAGTCGTTCACGAACTGCGCTTCGGAGTCGGCGCAGCCGTATACCTCCGCCAAGGCCCGCAACTGGGAGTTGGAACCGAAGATCAGATCGATGCGGGTGCCGGTCCACTTCAGTTCGCCGGTTGCGCGGTCGCGACCTTCGAACTCGTCCTCCGATTCGGAGGTCGCCTGCCATGTCGTGCCCATGTCGAGCAGGTTCACGAAGAAGTCGTTCGTGAGCGCCCCCGGCCGATTCGTGAACACACCGTGCTGCGATTGGCCCGCGTTCGTGTCGAGGACGCGCATCCCGCCGACGAGCGCCGTCATCTCGGGCGCGGTCAGGGTCAGCAGTTGCGAACGGTCCACCATGAGTTGCTCTGCAGGGATCGCCCAATGCTGCTTTGAGTAGTTGCGGAACGCGTCCGCAGCCGGTTCGAGCACCGCGAACGAATTGACGTCCGTCTGCTCCTGCGCTGCGTCGGTACGACCCGGCGAGAACGGCACCGCGACGTCGTGGCCGGCGTTGCGGGCGGCTTGCTCGACGCCAGCGCAACCGCCGAGAACGATCAGGTCGGCCAGCGAGACGCGTTTGCCATCCGCTGCCGAACCGTTGAACTCCGCCTGGATGGCCTCCAGCACCCCGAGAACCTTGGCCAGCTGATCGGGGTGGTTCGCCTCCCAGTCCTTTTGCGGCGCCAGGCGGACCCGTCCGCCGTTGGCGCCGCCGCGCAGGTCCGACCCGCGGAAGGTCGAAGCCGAGGCCCAGGCGGTCGAGACCAGTTCGGAAACGGTGAGGCCGGAAGCGAGAACCTTGGCCTTGAGGGCCGCAGCGTCCGTGTCGTCGATCAAGGCGTGGTCGACGGCCGGAACGGGGTCCTGCCAGATCAGTTCCTCCGACGGGACCATCGAGCCGAGGTAGCGCGACCGGGGACCCATGTCGCGGTGGGTCAGCTTGAACCACGCCCGGGCGAAGGCGTCCGCGAATTCGTCCGGATTCTCGTGGAAACGCCTGGAGATCGGCTTGTAGATCGGGTCCATGCGCATGGCCATGTCCGCCGTGGTCATGATCGGCGCATGCCGCTTGGCCGGATCGTGGGCGTCCGGCACCGTGTCAGAGCCCGCGCCGTCCTTGGGTACCCATTGGAACGCCCCAGCGGGACTCGTGACGCACTCCCACTCGTAGCCGAACAGGACGTCGAAGTAGCCGTTGTCCCATTGCGTCGGATTGGTGGTCCAGGCGCCTTCGATGCCGCTGGTGATGGTGTCTCCGGCTTTGCCCGTGCCGTGGCCGTTCGCCCAGCCGAGACTTTGCATGGCGATGTCCGCCCCCTCGGGTTCCGGCCCCACCAGCGCCTCGTCGCCGGCGCCGTGGCACTTGCCGAAGGTGTGTCCGCCGGCAACCAGCGCCACGGTCTCCTCGTCGTTCATCGCCATGCGGGCGAAGGTCTCGCGGATGTCCCGGCCCGAGGCGACCGGATCGGGATTGGCGTTGGGTCCTTGGGGGTTCACGTAGATCAGTCCCATCTGGACGGCCCCGAGGGGATTCTCGAGGTCCCGTTCACCGGTATACCGCTTGTCGCCGAGCCACTCGTCCTCGGAGCCCCAGTAGATGTCCTCCTCGGGCTCCCAGATGTCCGGGCGTCCACCGCCGAAACCGAACGGCTTGAAGCCCATCGACTCCAGGGCGCAGTTGCCCGCGAAGATCATGAGGTCTGCCCAGGAGAGCTTCTTGCCGTATTTCTGCTTGATCGGCCATAGCAGCACGCGCGCCTTGTCGAGGTTGGCGTTGTCCGGCCAACTGTTCAACGGCGCGAAACGCTGGTTCCCCGTGCCGCCGCCGCCGCGGCCGTCGCCGATCCGGTAGGTGCCGGCACTGTGCCAGGCCATGCGGATGAACAGCGGCCCGTAGTGGCCGTAGTCCGCTGGCCACCAGTCTTGCGAGGTGGTCATCAGCTCGAAGAGATCCCGCTTCACGGCGTCGAGGTCGAGCGTCTTGAATTCTTCGGCGTAGTTGAAGTCCCCGCCCATCGGATCGGACAAGGACGAGTGCTGGTGCAGGACGTCGAGGTTCAGCCGGTTCGGCCACCAGTCCTGGTTCGTCATGTGGCCGTCGGATGCGGCCAAGTGGGTTCCGCCCGCGACGGGGCACTTGCTTTCGCTCATGTAATTCCCTTCCTAGTCGTGCACGGGTCTGCACTGTCGTTGCGACATCAAACCCGACTGCTCCTGAGAGCCTGAGAGTAAGAGTTCATCTTGCTAGTGTCTAACGATTATGATTTCAAGACAATGATGGCGCGGGATTTGGCCGGGACAGGGGGCTCTCGATGAGCGAGTTGGCCGGGAACATCGCCGCCGACATCGAGGCCTGGGACGCCATCGACGACCACCGCACGGGCACGGCGGGCGATCGACAGACTTCCGATTGGTTGGCCGGGCGCGTGAAGTCCGCGGGCTCCGAACCGCGCCGGGACGACTTCGCGCTGTCACGGTGGGTGCTCAAGCGGTGCGCGCTCGACGTCGACGGGACCGTGGTCGAGGGCGTGCCCCTGTTCGACGGCGGGACGACGGGACCCGAAGGCGTCGTCGGTGGTCTCGGTTTGCTGGGCGAAAGCCGCGGCGCCGCCGGGATCGGGGTCGGTGCCTTCGGCAACGCCGCCGGCGCCACGGGCGCACTCGCCGCATTCCGTCGAACCAACGACTATCGAGCCATCGTCGCGGTCTCTAAGATGGACGAGCGGGTGACGGGCCTCGCCTTGCAGAACGCGGATCGGTTCAGCGAGCCCTTCGGTCCGCCCGTCCTGCAGGTGGCGACCGAGCACGAGAAGTGGCTCCACGAGGCATCGTCCGCTGGGGCTGTGGGGCGTCTCACGGCACATGTGTCGCTGGAGTCGGCGACGGGTTCGAACGTGTATTGCCGGGTACGCGGGCGCGATCCGGCGTTGGCGCCGTTGACCGTGGTGACCCCGAAGAGCGCCTGGTGGGTCTGCACGGCGGAGCGCGGCGGCGGCATCGCGGTGTGGTTGGCGTTGCTGCGTCACTTCGCGGCGAATCGGCCGGCGCGGGATGTCGTGTTCATCGCCACCACCGGACATGAACTCGGCCATCTCGGGCTGGACCACTTCCTGGCCACCAAGGACACGCCGCCCAGCCACGGCTGGATCCACCTGGGCGCCAACTTCGCCGCCGTGGACTCCCGAATCCGGCTGCAGGCATCGGATGCCGAACTCATGGACATGGCGCAACGCACTCTCTCGACGCACGGCGTGACCGTGTCCTCGACCACGCCCCTCGGCTCGCGTCCCGGCGGCGAGGCGCGCAACATCCACGACCTGGGCGAACGCTACGTCTCGCTGCTCGGAAGCAATCGCTGGTTCCACCACCCCGACGACCGTTGGCCGACCACCATCGACCTCCACAACACCGGCCGCGTCGCCCGGGCGGTGCTCGCCATCGCGACGCGTTTAGTCTGACGCTCGATGGGACACACGCAACTCTAGGCCCTGCCGCAATATTGCCGTGACATCATGCCGCCGGTGGGACATGCGGCCGGTGGGGCACACACCACTCTTGGGCCCAACGGTGATCACCACCTGCGTGGGACGGACCACACCTCGGCGTCTGCCAGCCGCTCTCCAGACTCCGCTGGTCCCAGCCCGGATGGACGACACCGGGAGAGGCGGACGGTGACAACGGCCAATGTCCAAACCGAGTCCCGTCCGCCCCACCCGATGTCGAGGCTGACCATCCAGTCGTCCCGGTCCACGAAACACGAGCACGCGATGCCCCTCTTCGTAGATTCCGGACGGAAGCAGCGATCTCCCCACAAGAAAAGCCGTGGACAAACTCTAGCTAAAGCAGCCGATCGCGAGGTGGGCGAACCTCGAGGACGACTGCGAAGGGCACTTCTTCCAGCAGCGCTTCTATTCCGGTGCCCTCTTGAACGAGAGTGCGATCATCGCTGCCTCGGCCTACGTCGACCTCAATGCGGTGCGTGCCGACCTGGTAAAGACGATCGAGGACTACGAGGACGTGTCGATTGCAGAGCGGGTGCGCGAGAACAGCCCCGAGCGGCTGGCGGACTATCTTCGTCCCATCGCCTCGGGACTCGGCCAGGATCGGTCGTTCGTCGAGATCACTCTCGGCGACTACGTGGGTCTGTTGGAGGGTATGGCCGCAGCGCATACGACGCCCGAGAAGAAGACCGCCCAATCCGATGGGATCTCCGACTGGAGGGCACGTATGTTCGCGCTCAGCAAGCGACAAAGGGCCTATGGCTCGGCTGAGCAACTCAAGGCGTGGACGAACGCGCGCGGCCTGCGGTACCTGGAGAAGCCTCTGCCCGTGTGACGCGGCGGTCGGAAACCCGTGACGCTCATCGTTGAGTGGTTGCCAGCGCCAGCGCGGACGTTGGCGGGGGCGAGGGGCCTACCGGGCGCGAAGCACCATGAAGTCGACGGCGGCTGCCAGCTCCTCGTCCGTACACGTGCCGCAGCCTGCCCGCGGCGGCATCCCGGGTGCCATGCCGCGTATGACGTTGTCGACGAGTTCGGCTCGAGACTTGGTGAGGCGAGGTGCCCATGCGTCCTTGTCGCCCAACTTCGGTGCGTCGGCGATCCCGGCCTGGTGGCAGGCATAGCAGTACCGTTGGTAGACGGCTTTGCCGGGATGGTCTGCCACCTCGGTCTCCGAGCCGCAGCCCATGCAGAACAGGGCCACGACCAAGGACGAAGCGAAACCCGTCGCCCGGACCATGCGCTTGGTGGCGCGCGGCGCGATGCCTTGCCCGCTCACGAGACGACCCTGAACTCGTCGGCATCCCGCCAGGCGGGGAAGCCCTGTCGAAAGGCTCGCACGGCATCGAGATCGAGTGACGCATAGAGCACGGCCGGGTCATCGGCTCGTTCCGCTCTTTCCGCTTCTTCCGCAGAAGCAACGGCCACGCCATTCCAATCGCAAACCGCGCTACCGCCGCGATACTCGATGCCGTTGCCGTCCGTGCCGATTCGATTCACAGCGGCCACGTAGCATTGGTTCTCGACGGCGCGACCGCGAAGCAGGGCGTCCCAAGCCGTTTGACGCGCCGCCGGCCAGTTGGCGACGCAGAGCAGTAGGTCGTAGTCGTTTCGGCAACGCAGCCAGACCGGGAACCGCAAGTCGTAGCAGACGCTCAAGCACACGCGCCACGAGCCGATGGTCACAACGACCCGTTTGCTCCCGGCCGCATAGTGTTCGTGCTCGCCGGCCATGCGGAACAAATGACGTTTGTCGTAGGTCGTCGCTCGCCCGTCCGGCGGCATCCAAACCAGTCGGTTGAAATACGCGCCGTCCTCGATGACGACGCTGCCGACGATCGTCAGGTCACGTTGGATCGCTTGGCCACGTAGCCAAGCGACGGTTTCGCCGGCCATGGTCTCAGCCACTTCGCTCGAGCTCATGGTGAAGCCCGTACTGAACATCTCGGGGAGCACGACGAGATCGACGTCTTGATCGATGGTCCCGATCATCTGCTCAAAGAGTTCCCGGTTGGCTGCGGGATCGTGCCACGCTGGCGCTGCTTGAACGAGCGCTATGCGCATTTGCGCTAAAGTCGACACAGGATTTCCGCGGCCCGTTCCAGCGTGGCGTCATCCTTCGCGAAACAGAAACGCAAGAACTGCTGACGCGGTGGTTCCTCGTAGAAAACCGATATCGGAATCGACGCAACCTTCTCCTCCCGCGTCCAACGCCTTGCCAACTCGGCATCGGCCTCGTTCGTTATTTCCCCGTAGTCGAGAAGCTGAAAAAAAGTACCCGCAGACGGCGTGAGCTTGAATCGGGATCCGGTGAGGAAGTTGCAGAACAAATCACGTTTCGCCTGGTAGAACGCCGCGAGGTTCTCGTGGTGTTCCGGGCACTTTCCTAGAAAGTCCGCAATACCGTATTGCAACGGCGTGGCGGTGGTGAACGTCACGAACTGGTGGATTCGTCGAAACTCCGCGGTGAGTTCGGGCGGGGCCACGCAATACGCAACCTTCCACCCCGTCGTGTGGTAGGTCTTTCCGAAGGACGACACGACGAAACTCCGCGCGAGAAGATCGGGATATCGGGCGAGACTCAGGTGAGGACGTCCGTCGAAGACGATGTGTTCGTAGACCTCGTCGGCTACGACGTAGAGGTCACGCTCTGCCGTAACCGTCCGCAGGCCATCGATGTCGGCGGCGTCCCAAACCGCGCCGGTCGGATTGTGCGGTGTGTTGGTCATGATCAGGCGCGTCTTTGGTCCGATCGCATCGGCAACCCGGTTCCAGTCGATGCGGAAGCCCGGCGCGCGTAGCGGGATATGCCGACAGGTGCCGCCGGCCAGGGTCACGGCGGGTTCGTAGGAGTCGTAGCAGGGATCGAAGACGATGGCCTCGTCGCCGGGTTGGATCACCGCGGTTATCGCGCAGAACAGCGCCTCCGTGGCGCCAGACGTCACCGTGACCTCGGTTTCCGGGTCGATTGCGGCGCCGTAGAGGGTCCCGACCTTGTTGGCGATCACCGCGCGCAGCGGTTCGATCCCCGCCATCGGCGGATACTGGTTGTAGCCGTTGGTCAGGTAGTGGCTGACCCGCTCAAGCAGCAGAGGTGGACCGTCGAAGTCCGGATAGCCTTGGGAGAGATTGATGGCCCCTTCGTCGGCGGCGAGCTTGGACATCACGGTGAAGATGGTCGTGCCGACGCTGGGAAGCTTGCTGTTCAGGGCCAATTCGGGCTGCGTATCGCTCAGTTTCCAGAGCATTCTGCCACATCGCAACGTGCGCAAACCGCCCGAGGGAACTTTCGGCCCAGATCCCTGTCGAGACCAGAGAACAGAGGGCAATCAGCAGGTTACGACAACGGCCCCATTCCGGGTCTCGGACACACACGACTTCGATCATCAGGGCAATATCACGGTGATGTCATCCATTGGGCGTATACAGAGCGACGCGGGTCCGGGTCGGACCATGGCTTCCCTGCCCTTCGTCGCCGAGTATGATGGTCGGATGAAACGCTTGGGCGAGTTGCTCGTCGACCGCGGCGCCATCCAGCCTTCGGATCTCGACAAGGCCCTCTACATCCAGAGAACCGCTGGCGGGAAGCTCGGCGCGCTCTTGGTCCGGACCGGAGCGATATCCGAGGACGTGCTCCTGTCGACGCTCTCCGACCAGTTGGGCGCTGTTTATCTCCGCGATGCCAACGAGTTTCCCGAGCAACTCGACGTCTACCGCTTCATGTCGGAGTCGCCGATCAAGCTTGACTGGTTCCTGGACCACGCGACGCTGCTTTGGGAACAGGCCGGCACGATCTGCTGCGCCGCCAAGGACATTCGCGACCACGCCTTGGAGGAGACCTTCAACTACTTCTATCCAAGCGAGCAGATCACCTACTTCCTTGCCCCCAACCACCAGATCGACCGGATGCTCGATGGCGTCCGCAAGGAACGGGCCATCGAAGACCTTTTTTCCGGCGAGGATGCCAAGGCGTTGCGCGAGATGGCCGAGGAGGCACCGGTCATCGAGTTGGTCAACAACCTCCTGTCCACGGCGGTGGACCTCGGCGCCTCCGACATCCATGTCGAGCCCGCGGAGGAACAATTCGCCGTGCGAATGCGGGTCGACGGTGTGCTGCACACCCGGGTGACTCAACCCATCGACCGGTTCCCGGCCGTCGCGTCACGCATCAAGCTGGTGTCCGGCATCGACATCGCCCAACGTCGTCTTCCCCAGGACGGGAGCATTGCGGAACGCATCTCCGGCAAGGACATGGACATTCGCGTCTCGACCGTGCCATGCACCTTCGGCGAGTCCATCGTGTTGCGCCTGCTCGACCAGAACCGCGGCGACCAGGCGCTCGAGAACCTCGGCATGGAGTCCGATCACCTCGAGATGTTCCGAGGCTGGCTGCGGGCCAGCAACGGCATCGTCCTCGTCACCGGCCCGACCGGATCGGGCAAATCCACGACCCTTGCCGGCGCCCTCGAGGACATCGACGACGGCATCAAGAAGATCATCACGGTCGAGGATCCGGTCGAGTACCAGATGCCCAGCATCACGCAGATCCAGGTTCACGCCGAGATCGGCTATACCTTCGCACGAGCCTTGAGGCACATCCTTCGGCAGGACCCGGACGTGATCATGATCGGCGAGATCCGGGACCTCGAGACCGCAGAGATCGCCATCCGCTCCGCGCTCACCGGCCACGTCGTGCTTTCCACCCTCCATACCAACGATGCGGTGTCGAGCTTCACGCGGCTGATCGACATGGGCGTGGAGCGGTTCCTGGTCTCGTCGCCCACCAGCGGCGTACAGGCCCAACGCCTCGTCCGGCGGGTCTGCGAGCACTGCGCGGAGCCTGCCGACCAGCCAGCGCTGGCGCTGGAACTCCTGCATCCCGCGACCGAAGGGCTGCTCGGCAACCAATGGGTTCGCGCCACGGGTTGCGACGCGTGCCAGAACACCGGCTACCGAGGCCGTATGGGCATCTACGAACTCGTGCCCATTACCGGCGAACTCCAGGAGATGATCGTCTCCGGCGCCAACCTGATCGACTTGAAGCGCTTCGCCCACGACGAAAAGGGCCACCGAACCCTGCTCCAGGACGGCCTCCTCAAGGCGTCGAAGGGCAGAACCACGGTGGAGGAGGTGCTACGCCAAACCCTGACGAGCGTCGAGGAAGCGTAGGCGGCCGGACCCACCTGCGCCCGCGTACACATATGTGGTTGCCCCGAATCGGACACACACGAATTGGGTCTCAACGGTGATGTCGTGACGATCTCACCCTCCAAGCCCCCCACGCCCCTTGGATTGAGCACCTGCCACCCCTGTGCTACGTTGCCCGCCACGTCGAGGCCGAATCCGAGTATGGACCCATGGGCGAAGCCACCAATGCGACGCTGAACGCTCCGGGCGACCGGCTTTGGGCCGCTCGGTCGCGATGCTCGGCGGAACTTCCCGCTACCCCCGCGGTCTATTGCCCACTCGCTGACCGGCATCCTATAGGGGGACATCAGCCGGACATCAGTCAATCCACCATGCATTGAGGACGCCCTACTCCTGCTACCCACATGCCCCAGTACGACTACGAGATCGTCAACGGCGAAGGTGAACTGATCAAAGGCCAGATCGAGGCCACATCGCCTGCGGAAGTCGCCCGACGGCTCGGCGCGGACGACCGGACCCTCGTCGGCGTCACGGAGACCCGGCCCACCGCGCTTCCCGCCTTCCGCCGCCGCCTGCGCACCGTCGACCTCGTCATCGCCTTCCGCGAACTCGCCACCCTCCTTTCCTCCGGCGTGTCCCTCGGCGACGCGGTGATCTCCCAGAGCAAAGGCACCTACCACCCCCAACTCGTCACCGCGTTCAACGTCGTTTCCCGCGAGCTCATGCGCGGCGCCAACTTCCTGGCCGCCCTTCGCGCCGCCAAGCTGCCGCTGCCGGAGCATCTCTACCACCTCGTCGAGGCCGGCGAGCTCAGCGGGCGTCTCGCCGAGTCGCTGACCCGTGCGGTCGAGCAGATGGAGTACGACCGCCAGGTCGCATCCGAGTTGCGCAGCGCGCTCACCTATCCCGCGGTCCTCGTGGCGTCCTGCGCGGCGGCCGTGCTCGCCGTGTTCCTGTTCGTGGTCCCGGAATTCGTCCACCTGCTCGAGCAGGACGTCCCGATGCCGCTCGTTTCGCAGTTCGTCCTCGGCGCCGGCGCGTGGTTCAACGACAACAGCTGGCTGGTCGGGGCGATCTTCGTCGCCGTGGCCTTCACCGTGGCTGCGCTGTTCCGAAACCCGGCCGTGCGGCAGGGGTTTGTGGACGTCCTGTCCCGCCTGCCCCTGCTCGGCCAGTGGTACACGGAAACGGATACCGCCAAGTGGGCGATGGTGATGAGCGCCATGCTGACCAGCCGGGTCGAACTGGTCGGCGCCCTGGGGCTCGCATCCCGCGGCGTGCGCGTCTCCCGGCGCCGGGGGATGCTCGACCGGGCGTTGGCGGACGTGCGCGGCGGCCAGACGCTCTCCGCCGCCCTCGAGAAGCAGGAGGCGCTCACCGCCACCGGCTACAACCTGATCCGGGTCGGCGAGCAGTCTGGCCAGCTTCCTGAGATGATGCGTTCGCTCGCGAATCTCTACGAGGAGAACAGTTCGCGACGCATGAAGCGCTTCCTCACCCTCATCGAGCCCGTGGCGATCCTCGCCATCGGCGCGTTCATCGGCACCATCTTCATCGGCGTAATCCTGGCAATCACGGCGGTCAACAATGTCCCATTCTGATCACTCCCATGGAACGAGTCCTGTCGGGGCGATGGCCATCGGCCGCTCCGGCAAGCGCGGTTGCGCCGACGGCGGGGCTGGGCCCGAGGCGACCCGACGCACAGCGGAGCGAAGGCGCGTCGTTGCCGACGCGGTCGGGGCGGCACTGGGGCGCTACGGGTTCCTTGGTCGCCGGGAAGCGCCCCGTCGCGGCTTCTCCCTCGTCGAACTCCTGGTCGTGCTGGTCATCCTCGGCCTGCTGATCGGCCTGGTGGCCCCGGCCTTCATGGGCCGTGCCGAGAAGAGCCGCGGCGACGTGGCCAAGGTGCAGATCGAGTGGCTGCACAGCGCCCTCAAGACCTACCACCTCGACGTCGGCCGCTACCCCTCCACCGAGAACGGACTGGCGTCGCTGCTCGAGGCGCCTACGGAGGTCGCCGACTACTGGCACGGCCCCTACCTCGACGACGAACTGCCCCTCGATCCGTGGCGGAACCCCTACCAGTACCGCTATCCCGCGGAAAACCTCCAAGGTCTCGCGCTCTATTCCCTGGGCGCGGACGGCGCCGAAGGCGGGGAGGGCGACAACGCCGATATCGGCTTCCTGCCGACCGCGGGCGCCGAGTAGGCGCCGGATCCAGGCCGCCGTCGGCTCATACCTTATATATGTGTATGCCTGCACGGTGACGTCCGCGAAACACCAACCCCGGTTATTTATGTACGCCTGCACGGTCACGTCCGCGAAACACCAACCCCGTTCTGCACGCGGCATCACCCTCGTCGAACTCCTCGTCGTCGTGGCCCTGCTGGCCGTTCTCGCCGCCGTCGCGCTCCCCAATCTCGAACGCGTGACCGCGAGCATGACCCGCGACACCCAGCTTGAGCACGTCAAGAACCAGATCGCGACGCTCGGCGCCACCGCCATGCTCGACGGGCGCGACTACGTGGTCCTCGGCACCGATCCCGAGGCCGCCACGGATCTCCCGGCCCACCTGGTCGGCCGGACCCCCTACCCGCTAGACGTCCCGGGCGGCTGGGTAGTCGTCATCGAAGAACCGATCCTGGTCCGCGCCAGCGGCGTCTGCCTCGGCGGTCGGGTGACCCTGACCCACGAGGACGTCGAGCCGGTCCACGTCGACCTCGTCGCGCCGTTCTGCCGTGTCGATGCGTCCTGAACGCCGAACCCCGCGCCGGCGCGCCGCCCCCCGCCCCGCCCCGGCCGCGGTCCTGCGCACCGCCCAGCGCCTCGCGGGCTTCACCCTGCTCGAGAGCATCGTCGCGCTCGCCATCTTCGCCGCCGCCGGCATGGCCCTGTACGGTCTCTTCAACACCAACCTGATCGCCCTGAACCGCACCGCGGACGTCTCCCGCCAGGTCGCCGTGGTCCGCACCGCCATGGACTACCTGTCCTCCATCGATCCCCGCCAACGAGGCGAGGGCGAGGTGGAACTCGGCGACATCGAGGTCATCTGGACATCGACCCTGGTCGAACCCGTGCGCCAGGGACAGAACGTCATCGGCGGCCGGGCCAGCTTCGACATCGGCCTGTACGACGTCGAGTTCGTCGTTCACCACGAAGGCCGCGCCCTCGGCACCTGGAAGGTGCGCGTCGCGGGCTACGAAAAGGTACGTGGCCTTCGTCCGGGCCAGTTGCCGTTCTGATGTTGGCGAAACCCCCGAGTCCCCGTCGCGCGGTCCCGGATGCGCCTTCGCCGGCACCGTCGCGCTCGGCGGGCATGACCCTCGTGGAGACCCTGGTGACCTTCGTCATCTTCGGCTTCCTCACCACGCTGATCCTGCAGGCCGTCGGCTTCTTCGCGGCTCGCTACGAGGGCGTTCAGCGCGTCCACCGCGCTTCCGCGCTCGAGACGCTGCAGCAGAACTACTTCGCCACGACGGTCCGGGGACTCGTGCCCTACGGCGTGGAGTCGCGCCGGTTCCAGGGCGAAGCGACGTTCTTCGAAGGCACCACCCTGGAGCCGTTGAACGCCGAACCCGGCGTGCCGGTTCTCGCCCGCTGGTCGATCGCCGACGACATCGTCGGCTATGCCGAGTCGGCCGCGCCGGGCGAGGAGGGCATCGCCTGGACCGTGCGAACCTCGGCCGACAGCCACGCCTTCGAGTACGCCGACTCGCTGGGGAACTGGTACGACCATTGGCCGCCGTCCGTCGAGCGCCGACTCCCCCGCCCGGGAGAGAGCCCGCTGCAGGTCGTCGACGATCCCGCCTTCGACTGGACGCCGACCCTGATCCGCCTGGTGTCGCCGGACGGGACGGTTTGGCTCGCGCGCGTGGAGCCCTCGCGGCGACCGGTCCTCACCGAAGCGCTTTACCGATGAGAGCGCCGATGAAGCCGCCGGGCCAAGGCGCCCACCGGTCGGCCACGCCGCCGTCCGCGCCAGCGACCGGTTTCATCCTGGCCGCGACGCTCTGGGCGCTGGTGGCGTTGACGGTCGTGGCCGCCTACATCGACGGCTTCACCGAAACCAACATCGACAACGCCCACCGCACCAAGCTGATGCTCGAGGCCGAACTGGACCGGCGCAGCACCGAGGCGACGCAGCTCAAA
>JAPOYW010000511.1:0-12260 GCA_026706425.1 Gammaproteobacteria bacterium | reverse complement strand
CTGCTCTACCTGCTCGCCACCAACCGGATGAGTCCGCGCAGCCTGCTGGTCGAGCACGAACAGCGCTTCTCGGACCTCGACACGAAGCTCGACGACGAGGCCGACAGCGAGTTGAGCGTGGCCGGCGTGCGCTACGCGGGCCTGGGCGGCACCGCCTTCTCGATCCAGGACGAAAACGGCCTGGTCTCGGTCAACTCGCCCCGCGACCCGATGTTCGTCGCGATGATGGAAAGCGTCGGCGTGTCCGCGCCGGACCTCGCCCGCCTGATCCCCCGCATCGCCGACTACATCGACCGCGACGACCGGCTGTCCCTCGACGGCGCCGAGACGATAGCCTACCGGGAGGCGCAGCAGCCGCCCCCGTCGAACTGGTTCCTGCAGACGCCCATGGAGTTGAACCGCGTGCTCGGCGCCGAAAGCCTGATCGACCACGAGCAATGGCGGCGGCTGCGCGGCATGGCCACGCCGCGCCTGCTGGTCAGCGTCAACTTCAATACCATGCCGGAAGACGTCGTGGCGGCCGTCATGGGCGTCGAACGCGCCTCCCTCGACGGCTTCTTCGCCGAACGTGCGGAAACCCGCATCACGAGCGTCGATCAACTGCAGGAACTGGCCGGCACCCGGCCCGCGTTCAACCCCGGCACCATGGCCGTCACGCCGTCCTATTTCCTCCGGATCACGACCTGGTGGGTCGGCGGCGGACCGCGCACCGTGGTCGGCATCACGCTGACGCCGGGATCCCTGGTTGCGCCGTGGCGGACGGAATACCGCTACTCCGAACCCGTCGACCGCGCCGTTCCGCTCGAGGAAACCGAAATCCCGCTGCTCGGCGGCAGCGCCCCGGATTCGGCCTGACGCGCGCCATGAACACCGAACCGCCCACTCCCGCGCCGGCGACACCCGAGGGCAGCGCCGTCCGCTGGTCGCCGAGCCTCGCGGCGACGGGCGACGCCGTCCGCCGCCTGCGGCACCGGTTCGCCCGCCGCCGAAGCGCCGTGCAGACCCGTGCCGGCGTCGCGCTCGTGGACGGCAAGTCCGTGCAGTCGCGGTGGATCGTCGCGCGCAGCCTCTGCATGTACCGTTCGGAGGACTTCGCCAACGTCCCCCGCAACCGCCGCGCCGCGGCCGTCGCCCTGAAGATCCCCATGTGGAGCCCCTTCGAGCACGTCGGCCACTACTGCGCCTGGTCCGGCACCACGGCGATGGTCTGGTTCTGGAACGCGGCCGCCGTCGAAGCCGACGCCGCGCTGCTGGGCCTGCGGACACACGACGGCACGTTGCCGGGAGCCCTCAGCCGGGGAGCGCGAGGGGCCAGCCCCTCGCAAGAAAGAGCGGTCCGCATGCTTCCCGAGACCGTGCTCTACCCGAAGCGCCCGGACGGCGTACATCTTCAGGCCTGCCGGGAAGGCTTCGACCTGCAGTACTGGCGCCAGGGCGCCCTGGTGGACTCGCTTTGGCTGGCCGAGCAGCCGGATGCCGGTCGCGTCGACGCCTTCGCGGCTCAGCATGTCAACGACGGCGACCCCGAGGACGCCGACCTGGCCGCCGTCGTCGACGTGCCCCCCGCGTCCCCGGCGACCTTCTCCCCCGATCCCTGGATCGCGTCCCCCGATCTCCGCGTCTGGCTCATCGCCAACGAACGCGCCCTGGTGGTGGCCGCGCTGACCGTCTTCGCCGCGGCGGCGGCGTTCCAGGAAGCCCGCTACTGGCGCTACGACCTGGCGCACGCCGCCGACGCCGCCGAACTTCGCGCCATCGACGATCAACTGGCGCCCGTGCTCGATGCCCGGGACAAGCTCGTTGCCCTGAACGGCCGCAATGCCTTCCTGGCCCGGGCGCTGAACCAACCCTCGCAGGCGTTGCTGATGCTGCACGTCTACCGCTCCTGGCGCTACCAGCAGCGGGATCTCGCGATGGTGCTCTCGAGCAACGCCGCGGTCGATCCCGTCGCCGTCATCGCCAACCTGCAGGCGGTACCGTCGTTCGCGGACGTCCGGCCCGGTCGTTCCGATCAGGAGGGCCTGGAAGTCCGCTTGCGTGTCGCGTCGGAGGGACACCCGCCATGAGCGCCATCGGCACGTCCATCGACCGGATCCGGGCGGAACTGGCCGCCAGTCCGAGGCTTCGTGCCGGGGTGTGGTCGATCGTCGCCATCCTGCTCGGCTACTGGGTCTTCGTTCCCCATGCCGCGCGCGTGGACGAAGCCGCCACCGCCTACGCCGGCGAGCACGCCCGCCTGGTGCGGGCCCGCGAACTGCTCGCCCGGGAGGACTGGCAGCAGCGCCTCGATGCGGCGGCCGCCACCGAGGTTCAACTCGGCGAGCGGTTCTGGCACGCCGACAACGAGGGTCTTGCGCAGGCCCAGTTGCGCAACGCGGTCGAGGACATGGCCCGGCGCGTCAGACTCGCGCCCCGCATCGACGTGGGCTTGAGCCAGCCGGTCGCCGGCGTGCCGGATCTCTGGCAGGTGCAGGTGCAGATCACCGGCACCGCCAGCCTCGAGGGCGCGCTGCGCCTGGTCGACGCCTTCGCCCGGCATCCCCGGGTGCTCGTCGAGGAGAGGCTGTCGTTCAACCGCGTTCGCATCCAGCGGCAGGACCAGATCCGCATCGACGGCCTGCTCTCCGCCTATTTCATACTCGGCAACCCCGACAACGCCCGAACCGCTACCGCCGGCTCGCCCCCCCGGACCCCGATGGACCGCGCGAATGCTTGATCGACTCGCCAAATGGACCGGGATCGGCGTCTCGGCGGGCATGTCGGGGTTCCTGCGTCGCGTCGCCCCGGTCGCCCTCGGCGCGGTGCTGTTCGCCGCGATTGGCCTCGCGTGGCCGCTGCGCGGATCGTCGACCCCGCCTGAGTTCTCGCCGTCGCCGCCCACCGGTGCGGACGCGTCGGCGAACGCCGGCGAACTCGACGGCTTTCTCGCGATGGCCCGTTGGGGCAGACCCGCCTACGACCCCGAGGCCGCTCGCCTGGCCGCCGAGGAGGCCGCCCGGCTGGCCGCCGAGAGAGCCGCCGCCGGTGGCATCAATCCCGAACTCGCGAATCTCGGCGTCATCGGCATCAGCACGACCGCGGACGCTGTCCTCTTGACGAAGCCCGACGGCGGTCACGAGCGCCTGACCGTCGGCGAGACGCTGCCCGACGCTCGCACCCTGGTCTCGGTGACGGCCAATGCCGTCGTCCTGGAGGATGCCAGCGGCGGCCGGAAGGAGTTGCTCCTGTTCCTGCGGCATGGCGGCGTCGTGGTCGCCGGCGAAGAACCCGCGGACGGGGAGGGCGCTCCCTGATGGGTCCCGCGAACCATTTGGCGTCTCCCGGGGTCTCAACACCACATTCGCCACGCAACCGTACGGGACTGGCAACCGCAAGGATCGCCCCACGGGGTTGGTTCCATGGAAATGGAGGATTCAATGACCGACATACAGCCTGACGGACGGTCACGGGCGTGCATCCGGGGCCGGTGGCCGGCAGGCATCGCCGCGGCGTCCATCTTGACCGCCCTGGCCGGGTGCTCGACCCTGCGCGTGCAGCCGCTGCCGGAACCGTTGCGGACGCCGGCGCCGGTGGCGGAGACGGAGGCCATGGACCTCCCCGGTGAGTCCGGGCAGGACCGCACCGCGCTGACGGTCACCCCCGCGCCGGGCGTACCCGTCGGCCCGCGCATCGCCGAAGGCACCGTGGACCGCTTGGGTGCCGACCTCGTCGGCGACTCCATCACCGTGGCGTTCAACGACGCGCCGCTGCCGGTGTTCATCGACGAACTCTTCAACGAGCACCTGGGCCTGTCCTACCACATCGCGCCGGACCTGGCCGGCAAGACCGACCTCGTGACGCTCCGCATCAGCGACCCCATGACCCCCAGCGAGTTGTTCACCAACGCCCGCCGCGTCCTGGAGGAGCACTACGGCGTGCGCATCCGCGAGGAGGACGACGGCACGCTGTCCTTCGTCGCCGCCGAGGAGATCACCACCAGCGGCATCCCGCTCCTGATCAACGGCCGGACCCGCCCGGAGGTGCCGGCGACCCAGCGCGTGATCTTCCAGATCGTGGTCATGAAGGCGATGCGGCCCGTCGAGATGGTCAGCCTCCTGAAGCGGCTGCTACAGGGCGTCGATCTGGAGTTCGAGGAGCTGGGGGAATTCAACGCGGTGCTCCTGAAGGGCAAGGTCTCCCTCGTCGACCGGGCCGTCGCCATGATCGACGTGCTCGACCAGCCCATCCTGTCGAGCCGTCGCGGCATCGTCATCGAGCCCGTCTTCCTCGACGTGAACGAGATGTCTTCGGAATTGATCGAGGTTCTCGAAGCCCAGGGCTATACCGCGAACGAGGGCCGTGACGAGATCGGGGCGAGCGTCATCCTGCTGCCCCTGGACAACGCCAACAAGCTGGTGGTGTTCGCCGTCGACCCCGAGGTCCTCGACCGCGTGGAGGAGTGGGCGGCGGTGATGGACGCCCAGCGCGAGGCGTCGGTGGAGGACGGCTGGTTCCACTACGAGTTCCGGAACACCCAGGCCGAGCAGCTGATCGAGACCTTGAACCAGATCTTGAGCGCCGAGCCGGCGAGCGAGCCGCGAACGGCGGGTGCCAACGCTCCCCAGTCCGCCCGCAGACTGGTCTTCATCAAGAGCACCAACACCGTCCTCTACCGGGGCAATGGCAAGGACTGGTCCCGCATCCGCTCCTTCATCGACCAGTTGGACCGGCCCGTGCCCCAGGTGCTGATCGAGGTGCTGCTCGCCGAGATCACTTTGACCGGAAAAGAGGAAACCGGCATCCAGTACCTCGTCAACGCGGGCTTCGGCAGCCGCGGCGTGGACATCCAGCTGGCCTCGGGCGGCGTCACGCTGACCCTGGACGGCGCCGGCCAGACCCGGGCACTGTTGAGTCTCGCCTACGAGGACAGCCGCGTCGCCATCCGCTCCCGGCCCTGGCTGGTGGCCAAGAGCGGCGAGGCCGCCAACATCTTCGGCGGCTCCAAGGTGCCCGTCATCTCCCAGCGCGCCGAGGGACCCCAGGAGGGTGGATCCGCCAGCGTCGTCCAGCAGATCAGCTACCGCGACACCGGCGTGACGCTCAACATCACCCCCATCGTCCAGGCCAACGGTCTCGTGGACCTCACCATCAGCCAGAGCCTGTCCGAGCAGCGCGCCACGGGGGCCGCGTCCCTCACCCCCACCATCCTCACCCGCGAGCTCAGCACCAGTCTCACCCTGCGCGACGGCCAGTCGCTGCTCATGGGCGGGCTGATTTCCGAGGGCCAGAGCCGGGGCCGCTCGGGGACGCCCGGACTGGCGCGGGTGCCGGTCGTGGGACGCCTCTTCCGCGCCGATACGTATCAGAAAGACCGTACCGAACTCATCGTGATGGTGATACCCTACGTCATCGCTGACCATAGGCAGGGCCGGGAACTGACCGATCAGATCAGGTCGCAGCTTGAACTGCATCGGCGTTTCCTGTAGAAACGGCGCGGATAGGGCGTTTGAGCGGTGCAATTGGCGAAAAAAAGTGTTGCCAATGCGCCAAAGGCGTGGCTAAATCTCGCTAGCTCAGTGGCGTGGGGGGGTTCCCCGCCCGGGTCATAGGCTCTATGGCAGTGAATGTTAGGAAGACTTTGGAGTAAACAATGCTCTGCAAAACAACCATGAGGGCTGCTTTGGCCCATGTGCTCGCGACGGTGGGCATCCTCGGTGCCTTCGGCGCCGGTGCCGCACCGGACAATCCCTACGCGTCCGAGTCGCTGACCGGTGAACCCTACTCGATCACGGCTACGCCGATGGGCGAGATCGTGCTGGATGTCGAAATCGACACCCTGCTCGAGAGCGAGGACGACTTCTATCTGGTCGTCAACTTCTGGACCGCAAAACTGACTGCGGCAATCCCCCTGTCCTACACCGAGGTCCGGGCAGACGTGGACGGTGCATCAGGCAGCGCTGTGGGTGCCACGCCTGTTGTGAAGCCGACCAAGCCGATGATCGGTGACGGGACCGGCTTCCGGTTTTACGAAATGTTTGAGAATAGGCAAGGGAACCCGACTGTCGAACCGGAAGTCACGGCCGTGAACGGTGAATACATCACTTGCGGTGATTCCTCGGCCGTGGGGAACACTCCTGTCTGTACGGCGGCACCAACCCTCGTACGCGCGTTCAGGGGCGATGCAACCGATTCTGCGGGCGTCTACAAGGTGGAACTCACCGCGGACATTCCCATTGACACCCGTGTCCGGTTGGCACTCGGCAAAGGCGCCTTGGCTGTCCAGGGCAAAGGTGCGGCGACGTACTACGGCGACTTGTACATCTACGAGTCACTTGGTGACGCCCGGGTCGCGGCGCGGGCCACCGCTCCGAGCGGCGCTCCCGACACTCACCTTGTACACGGCCAGATGAAGCTGTTCGAGGTGAGGAGCAAGATCGCGCCGCCCGTTGTCATGCCGATGCTTGCGGTGGCAGATGTCGGGTACGAGCGGACGGCACAGTTGGACAAAAATGGCGACGTTGTGGTGTCCAACGGCGGACCGTTCCGCGGATTCGAGGCGAAAGGCATGACCACTGCCAACGTGGGTGTCCTCGCGCAGATCGATCTAGAGTCGATTGAGGACACCAGCGCGGCACCAGGGATGCAAGGATTCCTGGACGCGGATGATGGTAGCGATTATGACGGGAATCCCAATACGGGTGCGCGTGTCAAAGTTACGGCAATGGCTGGCGCTTTCGGGTTCGGGAACGGCGCTGGCATTGATCTCCCCGGCCCTAGGGGCGAGGCAAAGATCACCGGCGACAACCCGGCCACTCCGGCGGTTGAGACCGACCATACGATCCACGCTGGCGGCGCGCCGACGGCATTCAGGATTGCCACGACCGCAACCTGCACGGGTGGCAGTGCGCTCCGCTTGTCTGCTCCCAACGCAGACGGCAACCCGATGGCGATCAACCCCTTGGCCGACAACCCGACGTTCTCCAAGCAAGCGACCGAAGGCAACGCGACGGTGACGGGCGGAGGGACGTTCTACTTCTGCGTCAATGTCAGTGAGAACGAGGTTGCGATTCCCGAGGTCGGTGATGACAGGGATATGGACGGGTACAAGATCTCGGTGACGCCGTTGCATGGAACGTCCCCAGGTCCGGCCGCGACGAACAAAAACGGCGGTTCCATTGATCGCAATGCTGCGATCAGCAACATCACCTATCTGAGCCTCGATCCGTCCTACAGCCAGCGCTTGGTGATCGTCAACCGCAGCGGGCGGGAGGCCGGGTTCTGGATGGAAAAGTTCCAGACCGAGGAAGGCACCATGATCATGGGCGAGATTCGGGGAACCGTGGATGCCGGGTCCAGGATGGTGATCGACGTTCAGAACGAGTTGATGACCAACACAGGCGGTCAGGACCGCGCGTCGGGCATCCTGAACCTCACGGCGCCGACCGACAACGTCGATATCATGACCGTCCAGGTCCATCCCGGCACTGGCCAGATCGACACCACGGTCTACTAGGACTCGGACTACAACGGAGCATTGGGCTTCGCCCCGCCGGTCCTTAACGAACGGCGGGGCGGGAACCTCAAGGAGGAGGTTCCTAGGCTAAGCAACTCCAGACCTATGGAGGGCGTTTCACGCCCTCTTTTTTTTGGTGGAACGATTGGGCCACCAGTGGTAGTGGACGGACTCGTCCCGTCCCGCCTTCCCTGAGCATCTTCGGACACACGCGATTTCGGTCTCACGTCGTCTAGGAGACCGCGCACAACCCCACCCGTCAGACTCCGCGTCTGTTTTCCGTCAATTCGCACATCGTCATTGGCGATTGGCGCACGTCGCCCGCGCCGCCCGCAGCGGAGAATTGCCAGGAAGGCGTTCGCGACTGCGGATCGGTCGACTTGCGGGGACTGTCGAACCGTGGCCATCGGTGGTTCGGGTGTATAGTAGGTCCACTTCGACACACCCAGCGGGTCAAGGTTCGGATCGCGGCGCCGGGGGTCCCGGAAAAGATCGCGGATCCCGACTTGGTTCGACACAGGAGTAGCAGGCAATGGGTAGTGAAGTAATCCAAGGCGCCACGTTCGTGGCGGTCCTGGCGATGGCGGGTTTCCTCTGGCGTGTCTTCGGCAACCGGTTCGACACTTTCGCCGCCGACGTTAAAGACCGGTTCGACAAGATCGATGTCAAGTTCGAAAAGGTCGACGAGGAGTTCCGCGGAGTCCACGCGCGACTCGGCACCCTAGAGGGTCGGTTCGCCGGTCTCGAAGGCCGGTTCGTGGGTCTCGAAGGCCGGTTCGACGGTCTCGAAGGCCGGTTCGACGGTCTCGAAGGCCGGTTCGGTTCGCTGGAGGCGAGGGTCGAAGGGCTGGCCACGGACCATCAGAGGCTCTCCGAGCAGATCGCCGAGTTCCGCGGCGAGATGCGCGCGCGCTTCCCCTTGCCGCCGACTATCGAGCCGTAGCGAACTCAAGGCCGCGAATCACGAGATAGTATCTTCGGACACACGCGATTTCGGTCTCACGTCGTGTAGGAGACCTCGCACGACCTCCACGGTCAGACTCCGCGTCACTTTTCCGTCAATTCGCACATCGTCACCGGCGATTGACGCACATCGCCAGCGCCGCCCGTGGCGGAGAATACGAGGAGGCGTTCGCGACTGCGGATTCGGTCAGCCGCGTGACCGGTTGAACCGTGGCATCGGGTGTATCCGGTGTATAGTAGGTCCACTTCGACACACCCAGCGGGTCAAGGTTCGGGTTGCGGCCTTCGGGGTCCGGAGAGACCGCGGATCCCGACTTGGTTCGACACAGGAGTAGCAGACAATGGGTAGTGAAGTAATCCAAGGTGCCACGTTCGTGGCGGTCCTGGCGATGGCCGGGTTCCTCTGGCGGGTCTTCGACAAACGGTTCGAGACATTCGCCATCGAAGTGAACGGCCGGTTCGACCGGCTCGCCGCCGAAATGAACGACCGGTTCGACAAGGTCGCCGTCAAGTTCGACAAGGTCGACGAAGAGTTCGACGGAGTGCACGCGCGACTCGGCACACTAGAGGGTCGGTTCGCCGGTCTCGAAGGCCGGTTCGACGGTCTCGAAGGCCGGTTCGACGGTCTCGAAGGCCGGTTCGACGGTCTCGAAGGTCGGTTCGGTTCGCTGGAGGCGAGGGTCGAAGGGCTGGCCACCGACCATCAGAGGCTGTCCGAGCAGATCGCCGAGTTCCGCGGCGAGATGCGCGCGCGCTTCCCTTTGCCGCCGATTGTCGAGCCGTAGCGAGATCAAGGCCGCGAATCACGGGTCAGCCGACGCGTCGCATCCCCGATCGCCTATCCAGCCCGGACGCTCGACTTCCGGCTCACCCGGTCGCGATTTCAGGCGTCTACGGGACTGACAAAGCGCGCCTTTCGCCCGGCGGCTGATTCCGCCGCACACGGCCTTGAATCTCCGCACGTTGAGGTCGTCGGTCCCCATCACTCTGATACCGAAAACGGCCGTGAACTGATCCCCTCGAGTCCGCTAGTCGTTAGGTTGTGCCGTTCGCGGTCCGGTGAACTATGAGGGAAACCCCCGTGTCCAACGCACCAGCAATGAACGAACGTGCTACTTTCCCGGTCGTGAGTGTCCGCCCACCATGCCGAAGCGGCGCCATCGATCTGGGTGTGCGCGGCTTTCGGCACGTCGGCAGCAGGCTGGTCACGGGCGTCGTCGCCGTGCTGGCGTTCTCGGCCGGTGCAGCCCACGACGTGCCCTTGTTCCCCTCGGCCGCCGACCCGGATCGTCAAGGCTTCGTGCGCATCGTCAACCACGCGTCCCGCGCGGGCACCATTCGGTTCTTCGCCATCGACGGCGACGGCAACCGGATCGGCCCGCAGGAGCTGCCCATCGGTGCCAACGAGGTCCTGCATTTCAATTCCGACGACCTGGAGACCGGCAATGCGGCGAAGGGCCTCGATGTCGGCACCGGACCCGGCAACGGCGATTGGCGTCTGCAATTCGAGAGCGATCTGGACATCGAAGTGCTCGCCTACGTCCGTTCCGCCGGCGGATTCGTCGCCTCCGTGCACGAGATGGTCGGCATCGACGACGACCGGCACCGCTTGGCCCTGTTCAACCCTGCCGAGGCCGCGGACCAGGCGAGCCGCCTGCGGATCGTAAACGCCGGCGATCCGGTCCGGGTAACGATCACCGGGCTGGACGATGAAGCGAGTCCCTCCGGCGAAGTCGTAGTTTCGGTTTCGGGAGGGGCTTCCCGAATGCTTGCCGCCCATGAGTTGGAGACCGGCGGCATGTTCGACGGTGCGCTGGGCGACGGTGCGGGACGATGGCGGCTGTTCGTATCCGCGGATGGTCCGATCACGGTGATGAACCTGTTGGAAGGCGCGCAGCGACAACTCGTGAATCTCGGTTCCACGCCGATCAACCCGGATGCGTCCGGTGTCCACCGGGTGCCGTTGTTCCCGGGCACCTCCGACGCGGCCGGCCGGCGTGGTGTGGTCCGCGTCGTCAACCGCTCGGACCGGTCCGGTTCGGTGGAAGTCGACGCCGCCGACGATTCCGATACGGACTACGAGCCGGTCACGTTGACGCTCGGATCCCGCGCGGCCGTGCAGTTCGACGCCGACGACCTGGAGACGGGCAATTCCGATCTCGGGCTTGCCGGGGCCGTCGGGCCGGGCAGCGGCGATTGGCGGCTCAGCCTGTCCAGCGACCTTGCCATCGAGGTGCTGTCCTATGTCCGGACGGATCACGACGGATTCCTGACGCCGATGCAGGGTGTCGCGCCCGCGCCCGGCTACCGGCACCGCGTTGCGATCTTCAATCCCGCCAAGAACCTGACCGCGGTCAGCCAATTGCGATTGGAGAACCCCGGACCCGGCATCGCGGCGTTGACCATCACGGGCATCGACGACAAAGGCATGTCGCCGGGCAGGGGTGTCAGGCTCGCCCTTTCGGCCGGACAATCCAGAACGTTGACGGCCCAGGAACTCGAAGCCGGCAGCGACGCCTTCGAAGGCGAACTGGGCGACGGTGCCGGCAAGTGGCGGCTCTTGATCGAGGCCGATGCGCCGATCCGGGTCATGAACCTGCTCGCGAGTTCAACGGGCCACCTGACGAGTCTCGCCAGGGTGCCGACGAACTTCGCGCCCGCCAACGCCACGGCGTTCGACGACCGCATGGTTGGAAAACGACTGGTCGAAGCGCCCGGGGAGAGCTACATCGACTTCGTGTCCACCGGGCGCTACCGCGAGACCCGGGACGGGCAGGCCGCCCTCGGCAGCTATGTCTACGAAAGCTCCGGCGCGGCAACGGCATCCATCGAACTCGATCCGGACGACGGCGAAGCGTGCACCACCGAAATCACCTTCGAGTCGCGAATCACGGGTCGGATAACCCCGTGTGATTCCGCTACGGCATCGCCCTGGCGGCTGCTCGTGCCAAGCCGGCCCGACAACGGCGGCGTTGCCTACGAAATCACCGCCATGATCGCGACCCTGCCGTCGGGCGCTTGGACACCCGACGTCGTCCGCGATGCGGAGGTCTTCCTCGCCGACGACACCGTACGCATCGAGTTCGCCAATGGTGGCTATGTCGAGGTCGGCGAGCACCGCTACACCTGTTTGGTTGCCGACGGCTGCGTCATCGACGACGGGACGGTCCGGTCCGGCCGGGTCCGTCAGACACCGTCGACACCCCTTCGGGACTTCGAACTGCTCGAGGACAACGAGTCCGCCTCCGGGCTCGCCTATGCCGACGGCACCGCCTACGTGGTCGACTCCGCGGATCGCAAGGTCTACGCCTACGGCGGAACCGGCGAGCACATCCCGGCGCAGAGCTTCGATCTTGCCGCCGACACCCACACGGCGGTCGGCATCGCGTTCGGCGACGACAGGTTCTACGTTGCCGACGAACTGGACATCCTGGAGGAATCTCCGCGCAAGGTGTTCGTCTACGACTGGCTGGGACTTCATCTAGACAATGCCGACTTCGAGTTGCACTCCGCCATCAGGGAGCCCCGCGGCCTCGCCTACGCCGACGGTAGGCTGTTCTTCGCCGATGCGTGGACCCGCAAGGTCTATGCCTACTCGACGGACGGCGAGCGCGACCCGGACGCCGACTTCGACCTGGACGCCGACAACGCCTCGCCGCGCGGAATCGCCCATGGCAACGGTCGGTTCTACGTCGTCGACATCTTCGACGACAAGGTCTATGTCTACCGGGAGAACGGCGAACGCGATGCGGATCGGGATTTCGACCTCGCGGGCGGCAACAACTTCGCCAGGGGCATCGCGGTC
>JAPOYW010000468.1 GCA_026706425.1 Gammaproteobacteria bacterium | reverse complement strand
CCCGGCGTTGCTGGGCAGCACCCACTGCGCCCTTTCGTCGTAGGCCATCTCCGGGTTCTCAACCGGTCGGCCGGTATCCATGTCGATGTGCGTGGCCCAGTTCAGGCGAACGTAGGGATTGGCACGCAGCAACTCGCCGTTCTTGCGGTCCAGGACGTAGAAAAAGCCGTTCTTCGGCCCCTGCAGCAGCACGGAACGAACCTTGCCGTCGACCTCCATGTCGAGGAGCGCGATGTCCTGGCAGGCGTTGAAGTCCCAGTTGTCGGCGGGCGTCATCTGGTAGAACCAGTTCATGCGGCCGGTGTTGGCGTTCACCGACATGACCCCGCCCAGGAACAGGTTGTCGCCGCCGCCGGGGGAGCGGATCTTGCGCGGCCAGGGGGCGCCGTTTCCGGTGCCGAACAGGAGTTGGTCGAACTTGGCGTCGTAGACGATGGAATGCCACACCGTGCCGCCGCCGCCCAGCTTCCACCAATCGCCGGACCACGTCTTGGCGGCCTCTTCGAGTTCCGGATGCTCGAAGGGTTTCGAGGGGTCGCCGGGTACCGTGAAGAACCGCCAGGCGAGTTCGCCGGTTTCCGCGTCGTAGGCGGAAAGATGCCCGCGCAGCCCGAACTCCGAGCTGCTCTGGCCGATGAAGACCAAGCCATGCACCGCCCGGGGCGCCCCGGTAATCGTGTAGGGATTGTTGGTCGGGTAGTGGATGGTGTCGACATCCCAGATCTTTTTGCCGGTTGCCTGGTCCACCGCCACGAGCCGGGCGTCGAAGGTCGCGAAGTAGAGTCTGCCCTTGTAGGCTGCCATGCCCCGGTTCGCCGGCCCGCCGCAGCAGGAGTAGCGCATGGAATTCCGGTCGGTCTCCGGATCGAAACGCCAGATCTCCTCGCCCGTCTTGGCGTCCACCGCGTAGGCGACGCTCCAGGGATCGGTGAAATACATGACGCCGTCGATCACCAAGGGCGTCGACTGCTGGCGAAACGGGTTGTCCAGATTCTTGACCCATGCGAGACCGAGTATTCCCACGGTGTCGCGGTTGATTTGCGTCAGGGTGGAAAAACGCAGTTCGTCGTAGGTCTGGCCGTGGGCCAGCCAGCTTCCCGGTTCGGCTTCGCCGGCGGCGATGACACGCGCCTCGTCAACCCAACCCGAAGGACGAGACTCCTCTACCGGTTCCGTGGACGTTCCAGCGTCGGCGGCCTCCTCGGCCCAAGCCGTCACCGTGAACGCGACGGTCGGGAGCAGGAACAACGCACCCGACCACGGACGAAACGACTTCACTGCATCCCCTCCCAATGCATACGAAGCGTTGGATGCTACCCCAAAGCCCGTCGACAGGGAGAACTCCTAGTCCGGCGCTGGAATCCGGGCGGCCCTGGCCTCGTCGTACCACCAGGCCGACGGGAAACTGGTGCGGAACTCGGCGTCGGCCGGGGGCCGGCCGAATTTGTTCCAGTAGACCACCTTGGGACCCTCCACCGCGATCAGCGGGATGGTCAGGAAGTTCCACAACAAGATCCGGTCGAGCGCCCGCTGCGCGGCGGTCAACTCCTCCCTGGTCCGCGCGTTCAAGACCTTGAGGATCATTTCGTCGGCGGCCTCGCTCGCGATGCCCGAGAGGTTCCGGGTTCGCGGCAGCATGGCGTTGCTCGAATGCCAGTACGAGATGATCTCGATGCCGGCCGGGTTCGCGACGCCAAGCTGGCCGAAGGAGATGTCGAAATCGAAATCCTTCATGATGTTGACGTAGTGCGCGGCATCCACCAGCCTCAAGCGCGTATCGACCCCCAGCTTGTGCACCTGGTCGACGAACTGCATGACGATTCGCCGCTCTTCCACGCTACGCAGGACGAACGTCAGCGCCAACCGCTCGCCCGAGTCATTGGTCAGAACGCCGTCGCGCACCACCCAACCCGCTTCCCGGAGAAGTTCACGGGCTTTGAGCAGCAAGTGCCGGTTGCGGCCGACTCCGTCCGAGGGTTCAAGCTCGAAAGCATCGGTGAATACGCGGGCCGGTAGTTGATCCCGAAAAGGTGCCAAGAGCCGGACCTCGGCCGGACTGGGTGGACCCGCTGCCGCGAAACCGGATTGTGCGAAATAGCTGTCCGGCCGGGTGTGGAAGCCACGGGTGATCACCCGGTTGTGCCAGCCGTAGTCGAAGGCCAGCGTCAGGGCTTCGCGGACGCGTACATCCTTGAGATGCTCCCGGCGGCTGTTGATCACCAGGCCGCTAAGCAGCCCGACGTAGTACTGGAAGTTGTGCTTGCGTTTGACCAGCCAACCTTTCGCGAGTGCGTCGTCGTAGCGATCGAACCAGAACCGGGGATCGGTTTCCCGCCAAACGTCGACGAGGCCCTTGCGGAACGCTTCCCGGGCGACGGTGTCGTCGCGGTAGAAGTCGTAGCGGATGGCGTCGAGATTGTGGCGACCGCGGTGTACGCCGAGATCCTTACCCCAGTAGTCGGGCACTCGTTCGTAGAGCAGGGAACGAGACTGCTTGAACTCGGCGATGCGGTACGGACCGCTGCCAAGGGGCGGCGTCTGGGTGGTCTTGGTGTTGTCCGCCCCCCGCCAATAGTGTTCCGGAAGGATTGCGATCTTGCCGAGGCTCGACACCACGGCGGGATTCAAACCGTTCTTTGCGTTGAGATGGAACGTGAAATCGAAGTCGCCGTGGACCTCCACTGAGTCCACCATCCCAAAGGCCGACTGCAGGTTGAACGCCGAATTCTCGGCGATGTGCTTGAACGTGAAGCGTACGTCCCGGGCCGTCACGGGAACGCCATCGTGCCAGCGGGCCTCCGGGCGCAGCCGTACGCGGACCCGGCGGAAGTCGTCGG
>JAPOYW010000498.1 GCA_026706425.1 Gammaproteobacteria bacterium | reverse complement strand
CAGCGCCTCGGAGACGTTCTGGTCTGGGAACTGGCCGATGTCGGTGGCCGAGACCACGGAGACGATCCCGTCCGCGGCCCGTTGCTGGTTCAGGGCGGACGCCGTGCTCGCGGTCTGTTCGCCGTAGACGACCACCTCCTCGATCAGCTCCGAGAAGGCGAACTCCTGCCGGGCGGTCTCGCCGTCGCGGACATCGACCCGCGCACTGCGAAGGGGATAGCCGAGGTAGCTGACCGTCACCTCGTAGCTGCCCGGCGGGACGCCGCCGATGGCGTAGCTGCCATCCGCGGAGGTCACCGCCTCCAGCTTGAGTTCCGGCAGGCGAACCAGAGCGCCTTCGAGGTATCCGCCGTCGTCCCCCGCGACCTGACCCTCGACTCGCCCGTCGCCCCACGCCGACAGTCCACACAACAACCCGATAGCAACAAAAGGCGAAATGCGGCGCACTTGTGTCCCCATTGGTCGTCGCAAAAGCGAAGCCTAGTCCCCCAACATGACATCCGTGTGACGGGGAGGGCCATTTGTGAACGCCCAGAAACGGGCAGGCGCTTCGCCTGCGAAGCGCTTCGCGACGGGTGAACATCAGGGCTGCTCAAGGAGTCTAACCGGCGCATCGCCAAGCGTTCTTGGAACAGGCACCGCCACTCGCTATGCTGGTTCGGGCACTGTTCCAACCGAGACCACTTAAATGGCATCCGTCGACTTCTGGCCACCCGCTGAGCTGCGCCGCGCAGACATCGGCTTCAGCTTCCGCGGCAACGACTATCTCGGCCATCTGGTCGCGCCAGCCGCGTCGGTTGGCCCACGCCCCTTGGTCCTGGTCATCCACAACTACCAGGGGCTCAAGTTCTTCGATGTAGACGTTGCCGAGTACCTCGCGCGCGTCGGCTACGTCGGCCTCGCCATCGACGTCTACGGCAACATCGTGCCACCGGACGAACGTGTCTTCCCCACTGACCCGAGCAAGGTGCAGGCCTTCCAGAAAAAGTGCTTCGAGGGTCTCGTCGCCATGGACCACGACCACGAACTGTTCCGTTCTCTGCTCGGCGAGTGGCTCGACCGGGGATTTGCCCATGACACGGTGGATGCCTCGTTTCCCGCCGGCGCGATCGGCTACTGCTTCGGCGGCATGGCCGTCATCGAGTGCGTGCGCGGCGGCTTGAACGTCGGCGGCGTGGTGTCCTTCCACGGCCTGCTGCAGACCGGCGAGGATCCCAATGCGGCCCGCAACGGGGTCGAGCGACCACCCGTCAAGCGTTGCGAGAACAACTACAACACGGATGCCGTGATCCTCATCGAAAACGGCGCCGACGATGCCCTCGTGCCCGACTCGAGCAAGCAGCGTTTCTTCGACGAAATGGATGCCGCCGGCGTTTCCTGGGTGTTCCACCACCACGCCAAGACGCCGCACGGTTTCGCGCTGCCGCCCACACTCGGTCCACCCGGAAGGCTGCACGAGGCGACGGACCGCCGGTCGACGATGAGCATGCTCAGCCTGTTCCGGGAGATCTTCCCGGGCGTACCCCAGAACGCCGTTGCGCACAACGCCGCGGGCACGTCGATACCGCACTGACCACAGACTGACGGCTGCGCATCGCCCCCGCATGGGTGAAGTCACCGGTGTTGCATCGTTGATCGGCCGTTGAATCGGTACCTATGATGGCGGGTCCTCTTTGAATCGAGCGATCCATGCACATCACGGCCCTCAACGCGACTCCGCAGGAAACTGACAGCGACGACGGCCTCGAAACCGTCGGTGGAAAAGGCAGATCGCTCGCAATATTGGCAAAGGCGGGTTTCAACGTTCCCGGCGGCTTCGTCGTCACAGCGGCGGCCTACCGGTCTTTCGTTGCGACGAACCAGCTACAGGAGAAGATCGTCTCGCTTGCCAAACCCGCCGTGGCGGACGGCCGGGTGTCCTTCGAGCAGGCGTCCAACGCCATACAGGCACTGTTCGCCGAACACGATCTATCCGTACAGATCGCGGCCGAGGTAACCCAAGCCTACGGCTCGCTGGACGATGCACCCGTCGCCGTACGCTCCTCCGCCAATGCCGAGGACCTGCCGGGTCTGTCTTTCGCCGGCCAGCAGGAAACCTATCTGAACGTCAAGGGTCGGGACGAAGTCGTCGAGGCCGTGCGCAAATGCTGGGCTTCGCTATGGACGCCGCAAGCCATCAGCTACCGGCATCAGAACGGCATCGACCAGAGCTCGGTGGCCATGGCGGTGGTCGTGCAAGTCATGGTGCCCTCCGAGGTCTCGGGCATCCTGTTCACCGCCAACCCCGCCACCGGGGAGCGCACGGAGATCATCATCAACTCAAGCTTCGGCCTCGGCGAAGCCGTGGTCAGCGGGCAGGTGACGCCGGACACCTACATCGTCGACAAGGCAACGTTGAACGCCAAGGACACCGCCATCGGCCCGAAGGCGCAGCAGGTTGTGGCGGACGGCAGCCAGGGTACCCGGCTCGCCGATGTCGACGAGGCAAGTCGGGGGCAGTCCTCGTTGACCGACGACATGCTGCGGCAATTGTCGACGACCGCCATCGAAATCGAGAAGCTCTACGACGGCGTACCCCAAGACATCGAGTGGGCGGTCGTCGACGACGAACTCTACCTGCTGCAATCCCGCCCCATCACCAACCTGCCTGTACAGCCCATCGAGGTGGTCTGGGAACCGCCGCCCCCGGCAAGGATCCTCTACCGGCGCCAGATCGTCGAGAACATGCCGGATCCCATCTGTCCGCTGTTCGAGGAGCTCTACCTGACGGAGGGTCTCGAGACGCCGCGCAAAGGCAGGCCCGACAACACCGTCGGCGGCGGCGCGCACTTCGTCACCTGCAACGGCTACGCCTACAACCGGG